>JAHWKP010000026.1 GCA_019347775.1 Actinomycetota bacterium
GCTACGTCGCCTCGCTCACGGACCAGCTCGACGACGAGGGCCATCGGCTCGTGACCCGCAACGGCCACGCCGAGCCCCGAACCATCACCACCGCAGCTGGCGGCATCGAGATCCAAGCGCCAAGGGTCGACGACAAGCGCGTGGACCCCGAGACCGGGGAGCGCCATCGGTTCCGCTCAGCCATTGTGGCGCCGTGGTGCCGCAAGAGCCCGAAGGTCACCGAGGTCTGCAGCGTGTAGATGTCGTCCCAGGCCTGGGCCGCCGTGGGCCGGTAGAAGAACATCAGGAAGATGCCGGTGACGGTGAGCAGGATGAAGAGGAAGAACGAGAGACCGCCCAGGCACAGCGTGTAGCTCACCTTCACCGCGTGGCGCTTCACCTTGACCGGGTGGAGGTGGTACAGGACCGAGTTCATGATCACGTAGGACCGGTTCCTGGGGCTGTCGGTGTAGCCCTTGCGGAAGATGGACCCGGGCCGGAACACCGACGTCCAGAACTGTGACCCCTGGAGGGCGTCCATCCGCTCTGCCACCTTGGCCTGGGTCTTCTGGACGAATCCCTGGCGCGGCTCGCCGTTCGAACCGTTGCCGTTTCCGTTGCCCCTGGTGATGCGTCTGGCCATGTTCCCCTCAGAACCTCATGCCGTACGAGTACCCATGCTTGTTGTCGCGCTGGTGAGCGTCGCCTTCACGCGGAGCCACCCCAGCTTTGCCGAGAATGATCACGCCGGTAGGACACCGGTCGACGCACAGGGCACAGCGGGTGCAGACGTCCTCGTCAACGACGAAGACGACCTTGTCGTCGGGGTCGACGCCCGGCTGGTCGGTGTTGGTGGCGTCGGCCACGGTCTCCGGCGTCAGCATGTGGATGCACTTCCACGGGCAGATGTCGACGCAGCCCTCGCAGAGGATGCACTCGGACTGGTCGATGTGCAGGAAGGTCTTGGGCTTGACGGAGCGGTTGAGCTCGTCGCTGGACACCTCGGCCAACACGTAGTCGCCGGGGAACGCGGGAAGCGGTGGGTTCGCGTCGGTCTTCGCCATGCGACTACTTCTCCGCTCCGGCCAGCTCTGAGGGGCCGGCAGGCGCCTTGTGCTCCACCTTGGTGGCGACCAGCAGCGGCCGTCCGTATGCCGACTCCTTGATCTCGGCCGTGGCCGGGCGGGCCTTGCCCCGCTTCTGCCACCACAGCCACAACCAGACGTGAGCGACGATGGCCACGACGTAGATGACCGTGGCGATGATGTCGCGCAGGGCTTCTTTCGGGATGAGGATCCGACCTCGACCGAAGAACTGGATCCCGTTCTCGCCAAAGAAGAAAGTGTCCTTGCGCCAGGCGAGCTCGTTGTCCGCCCACAGCAGCCACTGGTTCGGCACGATTCCGTAGACCAGGAGCATCAGGGCGAACACGAATACGGCAGCGAGGAAGGCCTCGGCCCAAGTGAGGGGCTGACCCGGCGGGCGCCGGAACGCCACCAGAAAGACGATGCCCATCATCAACGCTGTTGCCACCAGCGACCAGATGAGAGCGACCATCGGCTATTCCTCGGGTGTCATGGCCGGGGCCTTGGAGTCCTCGACCGGGACTTCGTGAAAGTTCTCACATGCTACCCCGTCAGCCGCGCTTCCACCGAACACGCCATCGGTCTACCACTCTGTTTCATGGCTCTTCGCGCAAGCGCGGGGTTCCTCCTTACTAGTGTCGGCCCGGCCATGGCAGAGGTACCGGAACATCTCCTCCAGAGGTCCCGTGAGCGGCGCATCGCGCTGGGCCTCGAGGCGGGTGACGCTCCGGTTGATTCGGAACCCGCCGCGCCGGCCGATTCGGCGGCCTCTCCGGCCTCGCCGGCTACGGCTGCTCCCGCTGCTCCCGCCGCACCAGCTGCGCCAGCGGCACCGGTCGCACCGGAACCACCCCCGCCGCCTCGGCCCCGGCCGAGTCCCAGCCGCGTGCCTGCCTGGGTCGTGCCTGCGCTCGCAGCTCTGCCTCTGTGGGGGTTCCTCTACCTCGGCATCTTCGGGGAGCGCCCAGTCGAGGGCGAAGTCGCGGTGAGCGGCGCCGAGGTCTACTCCAGGAACTGCGCCAGCTGCCACGGCGCTACCGGTGGTGGCGGCGTCGGCCCGCCCTTGGCCGACGGTGCATCGGTCGATGTATTCCCTGACGAGGCCGACCACATCGAGTGGGTGAAGACCGGATCGCAGCCTTTCAGAGGCCAGCCCTACGGCGCCGAGGGCACCATAGCGACAGGCAACATGCCGGGCTTCGAGGCGACTCTTTCCGAAGAAGAGATCCAGGCGGTCGTCGCCTACGAGCGCGAAAGTCTCTGAGTTACCGGCGGCCCGGCATGGTTGATGTGCTGGTGGTCGGAGGAGGTCCCTCCGGGTCCGCCTGCGCTACGCATCTGGCCGCGCTCGGTCATGAGGTGCTGGTCGTTGAGAAGAAGAAGTTCCCACGCGAGAAAACCTGCGGCGATGGCCTGACGCCGCGGGCTGTCCACGAACTGGACCTGCTTGGTATCGGTGACGACGTCGAACGTATCGGCCACCGCTTCGGGGGCCTGCGCTCCATCGCCTTCGGCCGAACTCTCGAACTGGAATGGCCGTCGCATCCGGACTTCCCTCGACACGGTGTCGTAGTGACGCGTCACGACCTCGATGGTCTGGTCGCCGGAGCGGCGGAGAAGGCGGGAGCGACCCTGTGGCAAGAAGCCGAAGCGCTCGAACCTCTGCTACGCGACGGTTTGTTGACCGGCGCAAGGGTTCGACGGGGCGGAGCTTCCGGAATGGTCGAAGACGTCACCGCCCGTTTCGTCGTGGTCGCCGACGGCGCCAACTCCCGTTTCGGTCGGGCACTGGGCACGGTGCGGGAACGTTCATACCCACAGGGCATGGCCATCCGGGGCTACTACACCTCCCCGCGCCACGACGAGCCGATGATCGAGTCGCACCTCGACATCCGCGACCGGTCGGGCAACGTGCTGCCGGGATACGGCTGGATCTTCCCCCTGGGCGACGGCCGGGTGAACGTTGGCGTGGGATTGCTGTCGACGTTCTCGCACTGGAAGGACGTCAACACCTCTCATCTCATGGACGCGTTCGTCGAACAGACGCCGGATTCCTGGGATATCCGCCCGGAGACGTCGTGCGGCCCGCCGACCGGCGGCCGGCTCCCGATGGGTTTGTCAGTCGGCCCGCGGGTGGGGCCGACGTGGCTCGTCATCGGAGACGCCGGAGGTGCAATCAATCCCTTCAACGGTGAAGGCATCGCGTACGCGTACGAGTCCGGGCGCATGGCGGCCGAGGTGCTCGACGAAGCGCTGAGGCAGGACGACGGATTGGCGCTGCAGGGCTACGAGCGACGGGTGCAGGCCGAGTGGGGCCGGTACTTCAAGGTCGCCCGAGCCTTCGTGCGAATCATCGGCAATCCCGAAGCCATGCGGTTGCTGGTCTCGACCGGGATGCACAGCCGCACGCTCATGGAATGGGTGTTGAGAATCATGGCCAACATCCTCAGGCCGGACGAGACCGGCCCGGCCGAAGCCGCCTACCGCGCCGTCGCCGCTATCGCCCGCTTGACTCCCGGCGACTGACGGTCACGACATCGGCTCAGCCGGCAGCCGCGCCGGTTTCCGATTGGCGCTGGTTGTAGAACGACAGCACCTGCAGTTCGATGGCCAGGTCAACCTTGCGAACCGACACGTTGCTCGGCACCGAAAGCACGGTCGGGGCGAAATTCAAGATCGAACTCACACCAGCGGCGACGAGACGATCGGCCACGTCCTGCGCGACGGCGGCCGGCGTGGCGATGATCCCGATCGCCGGCGAAGTTCCGGAAACAACGTCACCCAGTTCCTCCAGGGGCCGCACCTCGACTCCGGCCACCTCCTCACCGATCTTCGACGGATCGTTGTCGACCAGGCCGACGATCTCGAATCCGCGTGCTCCGAAGCCCCGGTAGTTCGCCAGCGCGTGACCCAGGTTTCCGACCCCGACGATCACGACCGGCCAGTCCTGCGTCAGCCCCAGCTCGGTGCGGATCTGGAAGAGCAGGCCTTCGACGTCGTAGCCGACGCCTCTCGTTCCGTAGGAGCCCAGGAAGGAAAGGTCCTTGCGAACCTTGGCCGCGTTCACGCCGGCCCGCTCGGCCAGGCGCTCCGACGAGATGGTGGGGTGCTTACCTTCGGCTGCTTCTACGAGCGCCCGCAGATAGAGAGGCAGCCGGTTGACCGTGGCCTCCGGAATATGCCGCAACGGATCGACTGACACTTAGGTCATGGTAGGAGGCCGGCCCTCACTCGACGGTGACGTGGGGCAAGGCACGGCGGAGCCGGCGGCGGTAGCGGGCACCGACCCGCCGGGGAAGGGTGAGTCGCTCCAGGTTGGTGAGCCCATGCAAGTGGGCCAGTCCCGGCCCTCGGACGTCGGTACCCCAGAGTTGCAACAGGCGCATCTCGACCAGTGATGACAGCGAAGCAAGCCCTGCGTCGGTGATCCGCGTGTTACCGAGCCCGAGATGGCGCAGTTCACTGAGACGCCCGATCAGCGCCATGCCGGTATCGCCAACACGCGTGTCCCATAGGTACAGCGACTCAAGGCTTTCCAGACCCTGGATGTGCACCATGCCGGCATCGGTCACCCGCGTGCCGGACAGGTCGAGCACCTGCAACCCCCTCATACCCTGCAGGTTGGCGAGCTGCTGGTCGTCGACCGGAGCACGCTCGCAGTGCAGTCCCCACAGCGCATTGGGCCCGAGGCGTTGTAGCGGTGCGAGATCTGTGCGGCCGTCGACGGCCAGGTTGTAGCGCGGCCGGCCTTCTTCGTCCGGCAGGGTGGTGCCGACCGAGCCCAGCCAGTAACGGAAGCCATTTCCTATGAGCAGCGGCGGGCTACGGCGAGCCGAGCGCGCCCGTCTGAGGCGGGATCCCGAACCCACGGCTGCCGCCATGGCGAGCGAGTCGTCGTACTCGGCCCGCAGGCGTTCGTCCCGCAGGACGTTCCAGGCCGCGTTCAGCGCCGCCATGGCGCGCGACGCCTCGTGCAGGACGGGGCCGGCCGAACCTGCGTGCGCATCAGGGTGGTAGCTGCGGGCCTTGCGGTAATAGGCCCGCTTGATGTCGGCCTGCGCGGCCTCTTGATTGACGCCCAGCACGTCGTAGTGAGTCGTCATGCAACCTCAGCGGTTGCGCCAACCGCAACCGCCGTCGTTCTGCGCCGGCCGGGCCGGCCCGAACACCTCACCCCACCAATCTAAGTTGGCGGTGGATGCTCGAGGTGGCGCTAGCGGTCGGTGCCGCTCTGGTCGCGCTCGCGGCCACACTTTCCACGTTCGACCGCTGGCTGGCCAGGCGGGGCGGCCACGAAGCGGCCTGGGCGGTCGCCTTCGCGATGTTCACCGTGGCCTCGGCTGCGTTGGCCTGGGGCGCAGGAATCGGGTGGGACAAGCCGACCTTCCGCATCTTCTACTTGTTCGGGGCCATCCTCAACGTGCCCGTGCTGGCGCTCGGCACTGTCATGCTTCTGGGCTCCGAGCGGAGCCGACGCGTCGCGGTCGCGGCAGTCGGCCTGTTCGCCGCCTTCTGTATTGGCGTGATGGTGGCTACGCCGTTCACCGCCGAACTCCCTTCTACGCGGTTGGCGCGCGGGTCTGAGGTCTTCACTCCGCTCCCCCGCGTGCTGGCGGCGCTGGCTTCGGGGCTGGGGACGGTGATCGTTGTCGGTGGCGCCGTCCGGTCGGCCTTCCGGATGAAGTCAGTGACCGGAGCTGGCAGGCGCGCCGCCGGAAACGTCCTCATCGCCGCCGGCGTGATCATCACGGGAATGAGCGGGTTGGCCAACAGTGTGCTCGGGGCAATGGGTGCTTTTGCCCTGTTCCTCACTATCGGAGCCACGGTCATCTTCGTGGGCTACCTGGTGAGCACGAGCGGCGGGACGAGCGAGGAGCTCATGACCGCCGGAGCAGAAGCGTCACCTCCTGTCGATTCGAGTACAGGTGCTGCGACGCCTCCAGCGCGTAGCCGGGCTCGAGCCGGCTGACGAACGAGGCCAGCACCTCTCGAGGGCGGCTGCGCCCGGCCATCTTGAGAGTGGACACCGCCCGCCCTCCAGGTCGTAGCCAGGGGCGGGCCCGCAGCAGGACCTCGGCGGCGAGGGGAGGGTCGACATTCATGTCGTTGACCAGCCAGTCGAAAGTGGCTTCACCGAACTCGAGCGTCTCGGCCCGTGTCTTGAGGTGCGAAACCAGCGGATGGTTGGCCACGCGTTCATCGAGCTCCCCCGGATCCACGGCGGTCACCCGCGCCCCGGCACTTGCGAGAACCCAAGACCAGCCGCCCGGGCTCGCGCCCACGTCGAGCGCGGCCGCCTCTCGGAGATCCCCGCCTAGTTCCCAGAGGTCGATCGCCTCGTCGAGCTTGCGCTCGGCGCGGCAGATTGCCGGCGGTTGCGTGTACCGGCTGTGTTGGGCCACGAGGGTTCGTTTGTTGTCTTCGCCTGTCGACAGGCCGAGATAAGCCGTGCTCGCTCCGAGATAAGTCGACAGAATCTGGCTCGGTCGGTCGAGGTCCACCACGGCACCTCGGGCTTCGATGGGCCGGCCAAGAGCGATTTCGACGTCGCGCGTGGTGTACTCGGCTTCGACGTGCGACGCCCCGCCTGAGTGCGCGCCCCGGCGGCACTGCACCGCGAAATGGCCCTCGACACCTCCGGCGAATCCTTCGGCTGCCTGCAGCAATCGGTGCAGATCCTGGGAAGACCCGTCGATTTCGATCGCGATGTCCGCTGGGGCCACGTGTTGAACGAAAGTTGTCGTCTTTAGCAATCGGACGTCGCCGTCGGGCACGTCGACGACGGTCACGGAATGGTCGGGCTCTTCGACCACCCGTGGCTCGCCGAGCGTCTCGGATGTCTCTTCGAGGGCTGCCTTCCGGAAGCGGCGATGGTGGGTGAGGACCAGCCTCAACCGGTGGTTCTCGTGCCCACGTCCCGGCGCAACAACTTGCCGGAGATGGCATGGGGAAGAGCTTCGACGACCTCGATGTCGGTGGGACACTTGTAGCGAGCGAGATGACGCAGGCAGTGGCGCGACAAGTCGTCGACGTCGAGATCCGCCGCCGAGGACACGACGTAGGCCTTCACCGCCTCACCGGTGCGGGGGTCGGGACATCCGATAACCGCGGCGTCGGCCACATCCGGGTGATCTTGGAGGACAGCCTCCACCTCCGCGGGAAAGACGTTGAATCCCGAGACGATGATGAGGTCCTTCGCGCGGTCGACCAGCCACAGTTCGCCGTCGTCGTCGACCACGGCGATGTCTCCCGTGCGCAGCCAACCGTCAGGCGTGAGCGCGGCGGCTGTTGCCTTCGGATCTTCCCAGTAACCGGCGAAGACGTTCGGCCCCCGCACCCATATCTCGCCCGGATCGCCCTCCAGCGCGTCCTCGCCTTCCTCGTCGATCAGCCGCACTTCCAACCCGGGTAGTGGAACACCGACCGAACCCGGCTTGGCCGGCTGGTCGAGCAGGGAGGAGGTGACCACCGGGGCCGCCTCGGTCAGTCCGTAGCCCTCCCTCACCGGTATCCCGAAGCGCTCCTCGAAGGCATGGGCGGTCTCCGCCGACAGCGGAGCGGCACCCGACACCGCCAGCCGCACCTTCGAGAAAGCGTCGGACGCGACGGCGTCAGCGGGGAGTGTCGCCCACGCACCGAACATGGGTGGGGCACCGGCTACGAGCGTGACTCCGTGCCGGGCGATGTCCTGGGCGGCCGCCACCGGATCGAAATGCTCTCGCAGCACAACCGAGGCGCCGGCTTTCAGCGAAAGCCCCAGGACGACGTTGAGCCCGAAAATGTGAAACAGCGGGAGAAGCCCGTAAGAGACGTCCGACGACTGCACCTCGCGCCCTGGGTGACGCTGGATCTGGTCGATGTTGGCCAGGAGGTTCCCGTGGGTGAGCATGGCGGCCTTCGGCGTGCCGGCCGTGCCCGATGTGAAGACCAAGACGGCGAGATCCGCGGGCTCCACGGGCGCGATGGGGGCCGGCTCGGCCGCGACCTCGTCAAGCGACCGAGCGTCCGGCGTCGTAGCTCCGTCGCCGGTAATCAGGGAGCCGAGTTGAAGGCGGGCCACTGAGTCGATCGCAACCGGTCCGACGATCGCGGACGTTGCCATCACAGTTTTGAACTCGCGCTCCAGCTCCGCCTCCGGACTGGCCGGGTTGCACAGCACGGCGACCGCGCCGATTCCGAGAACGGCGAGATAGGAGGCGACGAAGTCAGGCGTGTTGCCGAGCACAATCGCAATCCGGTCGCCGCGGTCGACGCCCATCGCCGTGAGACCGCCGCGCAGCGCCGCGACCCGCTCGCGCAGTTCGCCGTAGGTCACGGCAGAATCGTCTGATGCGATCAGAGCGACGCGCTCGTCGGCCGGCCCTTCGATGATGGACGCGACGTTCACAGTTCTAGGCGCCGTACTTGGCCAGCCGGCCGGCGCAGGCCAATGCGATCGGCATCAGATCCTTCGTCGGGCGCAGACCCAGCCCGCCCCCGCGGCACCAGCGCTCGCCGAAGCGGGTGGCTTCGTCACGGCCCACGCGCTCCGCCCAGATGAGTGCCGGCACCGGGTGCCAGGAGTGGGCCGCCATCTGCGTGGGAGTGGAGTGATCACCCGTCACGACGATGACGTCGGGGTCGAGATCCCGAAGGGAAGGAATGGCGGCGTCCAGAGCTTCGACGGCCGCCACCTTTCCGGGCCGATCACCGTCTTCGCCGGTCGAGTCGGTGCCCTTGTGGTGCAGGAAGAAGTAGTCGAACCGATCCCAGTGCTCTTTGAGCGCCGCCAGCTGCGCGTCGAGGTCCGCCGGGCGGGGCAGGACATCCATCCCGACGAGGCGGGCGATCCCTCGGTACATGGGGTAGATGGCGACGGCAGCGGGACTGAGGCCGTAGCGCTCCTGCATGCTCGGCAGAGCGCGGTGCGAGTCGAAGCCGCGGAGCAACAGGACATTGGCTCTGGGGTGATCGGCCAGAATCGTCCGGACCTGCTCGTCCAGTTGGGATACGACGTCGGCCGTGCGTTCCGCGCTGGCGTGCAAGGCCACTGGCACGCGGGGTTCGGCCAGGGTTACCTGGGGGTCGGTGTCGGCCACTCCCGGGTCGAGGCCCTCGCCGCGCAGGACGACCAGCACGCGGTGCTGGGCCTCATGCACGAACTCGACCTCGACCCCGTCGATCTTCACTTCGGTGCTGAGGCGGGCAACAACCTCGGAAGCCTCGGGGTCGGGAAGGCGGCCGGCGCGGCGATCAGTGATCCGCCCGGATGAGTCGAGCGTGGCCAGGTTTCCGCGGGCGGCGACATCGCCCGCGTTGAGCTTCACCTCCAGGCCCGCGGCCGACAGCACCCCTCGCCCCAGTTCGAACTCCAAGGGGTCGTAGCCGAACAAACCGAGATGACCCGGTCCGCTCCCGGGCGTGATCCCTGGTCCGACGGGCTCGACCAGTCCGACCGCTCCTTCCGCGGCCAGCGCATCGAGGTTCGGTGTCGCGGCTTCTTCGAGTTCGGTTCCCCGCTGGGAGTCGGAGTAGCCGCCAAGACCGTCCATCACGACGAGAACGATCCGAGTCTCGGCCGGTTGAGCCAGCGGGGCCAGATCCAGAGCCATGCCGTCAGGCTATGGCGAGCAGGCTCGGTTATCGGCCACGCAAGAACTACTTGAGGGCCTCCGCCACAAAACGGAGATCGGCCACGAAGCCGGCGAAGGCGTCCTTGCGTTCCGCGCTGTCGCGGGCTCGCAGGATCGCCGAGGGATGGATGGTCGCGGTCACGAGCGGCGAATGCGGCCACTCCAGCCAAGCGCCGCGGTCGCGAGTGACCCGGAAGGACGGGCCGACCAAGGCCTGCCCGGCGGTGGCGCCAAGGCACAGCACGACCTTCGGGTCAACCGTCTCGAGTTCGGCTTCGAACCAAGGCCGACATGCTTTGATCTGTGCCGCGTTCGGCTTCGCGTGGAGGCGCACCTTGCCCGCCGGGCGCCACTTGAAGTGCTTCACCGCGTTGGTGACGTAGGCCTGGTCGCGGTCGATCCCCGCCTCGGAGAGTCCGTCGTCGAGCATCTTTCCCGCCGGTCCGACAAAGGGCCGGCCGGAGAGGTCTTCCGTCACCCGGCTGTTCCCCCACGACCATCAGTTGCGCCCCCTCCGACCCCTCGCCGAAGACGGTCTGAGTAGCGCGCTCGTAGAGGTCGCAGTTGGTGCAGCCCGCCGCTTCGGCGCGTAGTTGATCGAGCCTGCTCATGCGGCCACCGGCATCGTCTCGTCGCGGCTGGGCACTGGCGTCGGCCGGAGTCCGACGCGCTCGAGTCGACGAGCGAAGGTGATGGCGTCGGCCACCGCCCAGCAGCCCGGGTCGTTGTTGAAATAGACAAAGACGTCGTCGGCCGGATTGAAGAGATCCGCCAGCCGCTCGGCCCAGTGGGCGAGGGCGCGGTCGCCGTAGTGAGGCCACGGTTTGGCCGTGCCCTCGTGGAAGCGCAGGTATCCCCAGTCCGCGGTACGCCGAACCGGCCCCAGGGGGCGCGACTTGCGGTCGGCCATACACCAGGCGGAATTGAACTCGGCGAGAAGCTCGGCGGTCTCATCGGTGAACCAAGAGTCGTGACGGAATTCGACCGTGACCCGCATGGCCTTCGGGAAGCGAGACAGGGTGTCGCGCAGACGGGCGTGGTCGGCCTGCAGATTCGGCGGCAACTGAACCAATACCGGGCCCAGCCGCGGACCCATGGGCTTGGATGCGTCGAGGAAGCGCTTCACGGCCGGACCGGGGTCCTTGAGCCGCAGGATGTGGGTCAGGTACCGGCTCGCCTTGACGGCGTAAACGAAGTCGTTGGGGACGCGAGCGCGCCAATCACCGAAGGTCTCCGGCTTAGGAAGCCGGTAGAAGGTGTTGTTGACCTCGACCGTCGAGAAACGTTCGGAGTAGTGCTCGAGCCACCGGCCTTGGGCGAGCTTGTCGGGATAGAAGCGGCCGCGCCAGTCCTTGTACTGCCAGCCCGAGGTGCCAACCAAAACCGCCACGGGATGGTCTTACCCATCCCGGGCGGTCGCGGCTCAGCGGGCCGTGGACCTGCCGGCGCGACGGGGCCGCTGGTTGCGCTGCGGGCGAGCTGGGCGACCCGTATGACCGCCCCCGCGCGTGCCCGCGCCGGCGAATCGGCCGTGGCCGCCGCCGGTGCGGTGGCTGTCACCGCTCGAAGCGCGCCGGGTGTGGGCGGCGGGCTTCTGTCCCCGCTGGGGACCGCGACCCTTGCGGGCACCCTTACCGGCGCCTGCTGGCTCCGGACCGACCTCGTGACCTAGCTGGCGGCGGATGCCGCGCACCTGGGCCGCGGTGGCGGTGGTGACGAGGGAGATGACGAGACCTTCGGCTCCGGCGCGACCCGTGCGGCCGGACCGGTGGATGTAGTCCTTCATGTCGGCTGGCGGGTCGAAGTGCACCACGCAGCCCACGTCGTCGACGTGGATGCCACGTGCGGCGACGTCGGTGGCCACCAGCGCCTCGACGGCACGGCTCTTGAACGAAGCGAGGGCGCGATCGCGCTGGGCCTGCGATCGGTTGCCATGGATGGCGACGGCCCGAATGCCCGAGCGGGTGAGTTGCTGGGCGATTCGATCGGCCCCGTGCTTGGTGCGGCAGAAGATGGCGGCCGATCCATGGTCGCGAATCAGCTGAGCGGTCACCTCGACACGGCTGTGCTGGTCGGTGTCGATGAAGCGGTGTTGCGTGCGGTCAATCTCGTCAGCATCCGCCACGACCTCGCAACGAACGGGGTCCTTCTGGTAGTTGCGGATGAGCACGTCGACGTCTCCGTCGAGCGTGGCCGAGAACAGCAGGGTCTGCCGGTGAGGCTGGACCTTGTCGAGAATGCGGCGGACTTCGGGAAGGAAGCCCATGTCGGCCATGCGGTCGGCCTCGTCGATCACGACGAAGTCGGTCTCGCTGAGGTCGATTGCGCCGCGGTCCATGAGGTCCTTGAGACGGCCAGGGCAGGCGACGACTACGTCGGCGCCGCGCCGTAGGGCGCGCACCTGGGGCTCCATGCCGACGCCGCCGTAAACCGCGACGGCCGAACGGCCGCGGATGCCGAGGAGCGGGCGCAGTTCGCGTTCGATTTGCGAGGCCAGCTCCCGGGTGGGAGCCAGGACCAAGGCGCGGGGCTTGCGCGAACGGGCCCGACCGACGGTCTCGGCGAGCGCGATGCCAAAGGCCAGCGTCTTGCCGGAGCCCGTGGGCGCCCGGCCGCAGACGTCGCGGCCCTTGAGAGCCGGCGGCAGCGCTAGGGCCTGGATCGGGAAAGGGGTTTCGATGCTGCGCTTGCGCAGGCTCGAAACGATGTCATTGGGTACGCCGATGTCGGCGAAGGTCTTGGACTGCAAGGTCTGCTCCATTAGTTATGCCGCGTGTAGACACGCGGCTGTATTTCGGGAGCGACGAGCCCGTTCGGTTACCTCCCATACGTCCGAGGGCGCAGTGCTGAAGTCGCAAAACCAGCAGGAGGGTAAGCCGGACGAGAAAGGTGTTTCGAACGGCTTTGCCGGTGTCAACCGGCGTGCTCGGGATTACCCGGGCGTCCCTAAGGTAACAGGTGTTCGGTCAGGTTTATGCCGCTTACGAGAAATGGGAACCGCTCAGACGGCTGCGCTGACCTCTTGTGCCTCCGAGTCGACGGCGTCGGAATGGCCGGGACGCCGCGCCGCCAGCTTCTTGGCGACCTTGCCGATCCGCTCGATCCGACTCAAGAGCGAAGCGCGAGCCCGCTCGGCCTCGTCGGTGAGCCCGTTGAGGCTCTCGACCTTCCAATGACGCAGCACGACCGGCACGAGGATCTGGTCGTGATGGATTGACAGGTCGTAGATCTCGGCGGCCGCGATGGCGGCGGCGTGCTTGGCGAAGCCGGGAATTCCGGCGCCCGGCATCTCGAAGTTGCGGACCTGACGCTCGATTGCCATCACCGTTCCGGACGGATCGAGTTCAAGGGCCTCGCTGACGAGGTCGCGATACATCATGAAATGCAGGTTCTCGTCGGCGCCGACACGGGCCATCACCGCGTACCCAACCGGGTCATCGAGCACCTTGCCGGTGTTGCGATGGGAAATGCGGGTGGCCAGCTCCTGTAGAGCGACGTAGACCAGACCGTCGGCGACGCTTTCGGGCTGGGGGACCTGGCCGAGCCCAACCTGCTTCATGCGGGCCCGCTCCAGTTCGATCGGATCGAGGGCGTCGCTGACGGTGATGTAGTCGCGGATGACGATGGAGTGACGCATCTCTTCAGCGGTCCAGCGCCTCGACCATTCGTCCCAGGCCTCTGAGCGGAAGACCCGGTTGATGGTCTCGAAGTAGTACGGGAGGTTGTCCTCAGTCAGCAGGTTGACGAACAGAGCACTGCGAACCGCATCGGGCAGCGGCATGGCTTCGCCTGTCCATTCGGCCTCGACATCGAGGTTGGCGCCGCGCTCCCACGGAACAAGCTTGTGGGGAAACCACTCCTTGGTCGTCTTGAGATGCCGGTCGTACAGCGTTCCGAGTTTTGGTGCCAGCTCTTTGAGCACCGCGACGTCTTCCATGACCCCAGCCTACGGGTCCATGTGGGCCGTCGCGCCTCGGCCAAGCTTGCTTTGGCTAGCGCCCTCCCTTGGAAACTTCTGCCGCAGCCTTCGTTCCCGCATCGCCTACCCAGGCGGCGCGACTTCTCCGGGAAAGTTGATTCGCGGAAAGGATGGGCACTGTTCTATCAATGCGACCCTCTACGAGAGACCTCCTGGTCGGGCTGGTCGCCCTCGTTCTGTT
>JAHWKP010000027.1 GCA_019347775.1 Actinomycetota bacterium
GGGGTAGAGAACCTTCAGGGCGACGGGTCGATCGAGCAGCAGGTCCCGGGCAAGGTGCACCTCGGCCATACCACCACGGGCGATCTGCCGGATGAGCTCGTACCGCCCGCTCCACACCTGCGTTTCAGTCATTCGCGATCACACTAAAGGTTGAGCCAGCTAGGGCTGCGACTGTGAAAGAGCCGCCGACAGCACCGCTTGGGCGATGGGGGCGGCCACGCGTCCGCCGGTCGCCTCTGTTAGACCGTCCTGGCTCTCCACGACCACCGCCACCGCCACGGTCGGGGCCTCTGCGGGAGCGAAGGCGATCATCCAGGCGTGCGCGTTGTCGCCCGTGGTCTGAGCCGTGCCGGTCTTGCCGGCCACGGTCACTCCCGGCACCGCGGCGCGGGTACCGCTACCGGAAGCGACAACACCGACCATCATGTCGCGGAGCAAGGCCGCGTTCTCAGCCGACATGGCCCGCTGCCATGAGGCGTAGTCGGCGCTGCGGACGAGCCTTCCTTGCGGATCGCGGATCTCGGCCATGACCTGGGGCTCCATCACGACTCCCCCGTTGGCCACGCCGGCGGCGACCAGGGCCATCTGGAGCGGAGTGGCGGTGACGTCCTGCTGTCCGATGGCCGACTTGGCGAGGGCGGGAACATCCCGGTCGAAGGCCTCGGCCTCCGGGAACAACGAACGCGCCGCGGCCGGAAGGTCGATTGGTGGCACCGATCCGAAACCGAAGTCGCGGGCTTCGGCGGCCAGGTTTTCGGCTCCCACGTCGAGCCCCATTTGGGCGAAGCCGGTGTTGCATGAGACCCGGAGCAGGTTGGGCAGCATCCCCCCGCAACTGCCGCCACCGAAGTTCGGCAGGTCTTGATCGGTCTGGGGCAGGTCGAGCGTGCGCAGGACGGGATAGTCCTTTACCGCGAGTTCTCCGGCCCGCTCGATGGCAGCCGCCGCGGTCACCACTTTGAACGTCGAGCCGGGGGCGTAGCGCTCACGGTAGGTGCGAGGCAGCATGGGTTTGGCTTCGGCGTTAGTGAGCCCTTCCCATGCCGCCCGGACCGCCTTCTGGTCGTGAGCCGACAGCGGGTTCGGGTCGTAGGTCGGGAAGCTCTGCAGCGCCAGCACTGCCCCGGTCCGGGGGTCGAGAGCCACCACCGCTCCCCGGCGGCTGCCCAGGGAGCCCGCGGCCGCTTCCTGCACCGCCTTGCTGACCGAGAGAGTCACGTGGGCGCCCTGGGGCTCGTCGGCCAGGACGTTGCCCAGCTGGCGGATGCGAACGTCGCCGCTGCGCCCCGCAAGCTCGGCTCCGTAGGTGCGCTCGATGCCGTCACTGCCGAAGGTGAACGAGAAGAACCCGGTGATGTGGGCGAACAACGGTCCCTCCGGGTACTCGCGCAGCCGCTTGAACGGGGTGTCCACCGGCACGGACCGGGCGATCACCACGCCGTCGGCGGTGCGGATTTCCCCGCGCGGCCGGGAGAAGTCGCGCACCGCCACGCGGTTGTTGCCGGGGTGGTTGGCCAGCTCGTCGGCGCGGATCACCTGGAGGTAGTTGAGTTGCGCGAAGAGGGCGACGAACAGCACGAGCATGGCGATTCCCAGCGTCCGAATCTGCCGGTTCACTTCTGCGCCTCCAGCGCGGCCGCTTGTCTGCCGTTGTCGTTGCTGATCCTGATGAGAAGAGCCAACAGGATGTAGTTGGCCACGAGTGACGAGCCGCCGTAGGAAACGAACGGCAACGTGATTCCGGTCAGCGGGACCAGCCGGGTTACGCCGCCGAGGATGATGAAGGTCTGGACTCCGACGATGGAAGTGAGGCCGGCGGCCAGCAGTTTGTCCAGCGGATGCTGCGCCCGGCGGGCGATTCCCAGGCCGGCACCGATGAGAACGAGGAAGGCGGCCAGGATGGCCGTGGTGCCGAGCAGGCCCAGTTCCTCGCCGATGGCCGCGAAGATGAAGTCGGTCTCGGCCGCGGGGATCTGTTGGGGCGACCCCAGAGAGATTCCGGTGCCGGTGAGCCCGCCGGTGCCGAGCGCGTACGACGACTGAACGATCTGGTAGCCCTCGCCGTCGGCGACGGGCCACGGGTCCAGCCAGATCCGCACCCGCGACTGCACGTGCTCGAACAACGACCACGCGGCATAGGCCCCGGCGAAGAACAGCGTTGCGCCCAGGGCCAGCCAGGCGCCTCTCTCCGTGGCCACCCACAGCATGAGCACGAACAGCGCGAAGAACAGCAGCGAGGAGCCGAGGTCCTTCTGGGCGGTCATCACGAGTATCGACACACCCCAGGCGAGCAGGATCGGAGCCGCTGCCCGGGGCTCCGGTAGCGACACCGGTCCGAGACGGCGGGTGCTGCGGGCCAGCAGGTCGCGCTTTTCGACGAGGTAGGAGGCGAAGAAGGCGGCCAGGGCGATCTTGGCCAGTTCGCCCGGCTGGAACGACAGCGGGCCGAGGGCGACCCATAGGCGGGCGCCGTTGACGGCGTAACCGATCCCCGGCACGAGCGGCAGGAGCAGAAGACCGAGGCCCACCAGCGCGAGGGTCCAGCGGTAGCGGTCGAGGAGGCGGGCCTCGCGGACGACGATGAGGGTGCCGGCGAAGGCGGCGATGCCGATCGCCGTCCACGTCGCCTGAGCGGCAGCGCGGTCGGTGTCGAGCCGGGCGATGAAGACGTACCCGAGGCCGTTGAGAGCTGCGGCTACCGGAAGCAGAACCGGCGAAGCCCGCGGAGCGAGTCGTCGGATGACGAGGTGGGCGACGGCAAGTGTTCCGAGGGTGAAGACGAGGAACGGCATGAGATCGACCGGCACCGAAGCCGTACGCCCGAGGCTGGCCAGAACGTATGCGCCAAGCGTGAGCAGACCGACCATCAACAGCAGACGGGCCTCTTTAGAGCGCGGGTTGGGTATGCGGCGGGCTTTTGCCGCGACTGCGGTTGCCGTCACGGCCCGGGCGGTGGAGGCGGCGGCGCTGGGGTCGGCGGGGGTGGTGGTGGTGGTGGTGGCGCGGTCGTGGTTGTGGTCGGCGGTGGCTCGCGTTCTTCGCGGTAGGCCTCAGCACGGCGCTCGAGGCGCGCGACCTGGTCGCGGGCTTCTCCCAAGGATGAATAAGAGGTATCGGACAAGACGACGTCGCGCTCGTCCGGCGGAAGTTCGGTGAGATCGAGCTCAGTGCGCTCGACCGGCTCGGGCTCGACCCACAAGAACCCGTCGGGTGGCCGACCGCGGAAGATCACAACCTCGCCGGCGTCGGTATCGAGGAACCAGGCCGACCGTCCGTACCAGATCGCGCCCGCCGCGGCCGCGCCTCCAATCAGCATCCCGACCACGAACAACGCTAGGAGTGCGACTCCCGACGGCCGCTTGCGATGAGGTGCAGGCTCGTCGTCGGATTCGGGGAGGATTTCATCGGCCTGCGGAGCGGCGGCAACCGGGACTTCTTCGGTGGAGTCGATCTTGTCGGCTTCGGATCGTCCCTTGCCCTTGCCCTTTTTGGCCCCGGCCAGCGCCTTCGACGCGGACTCTGCCCGTCCGCCGTCATCGACGACGTCGACGATTACGACGGTGATGTTGTCGTGGCCGCCGGCATCGCGGGCCATGTCGACCAGCTTGCGAGAGGCAGCGTCCGGATCGGCCTCGGTCCGCAGAACGGTGGCCACGTCGTCGTCCGAGACCTCGCCGAACAGCCCGTCGCTGGCGAGGAGCAACCGATCACCCGCGTAGGGCACCAACTGCCAGACGTCGACCTCGACGTCCTCCTCGATCCCCAGGACGCGGGTAACGAGATTGCGTTGGGGATGCACCGCCGCCTGCTCCGTGGTCAGTTCCCCTCTGCGCACGAGCTCGCCAGGTACGTTGTGGTCGTCGGTCAGCTGCTGGAGTTCGCCGTCGCGCAACATGTAAGCCCGCGAGTCGCCGACATTGACCACCGCGAACTCCTCGCCAGTGCC
This sequence comes from Actinomycetota bacterium, assembly GCA_019347775.1. Lineage (GTDB taxonomy): Bacteria > Actinomycetota > Acidimicrobiia > Acidimicrobiales > JAHWKP01 > JAHWKP01. The sequence goes on from JAHWKP010000027.1 coordinate 3,947, forward strand.
ATCCTTGGCGTCCTCCGGGGCGGGGAGCAGAGCGAGGGCGGTGATGGTGGTTCCCATCCCGCGCAGGTCGCGCGAGCCGGCCTTCTCGAAGACGGCACGATTCGCAGCCTTGACCGCGGCGACCAGCGCGTCGGCGTCGCTTCCTTCGTTGAAGGCAGCCTTGAGCGCCTCGACCGCGGTGTTGGATGCGACGTCGCCTCCCCGCGCTCCGCCCATGCCGTCGGCCACGGCGAACAGGGGCGAGGCAAGCAGGAATTGGTCGTCGTTCTTCTCGCGGATCCGCCCGACGTCGGTGGCGCCTCCCCACTTCAACTCCGTCATCTGGTCAACTCCATCACGGTTTGGCCCACCTGCACTCGGTCGCCCCTCCGCACCGGGGTCGGACGCTTCGCGGGCCGGCGGTTGACGAAGGTGCCGTTGGTCGAGCCCAGGTCCTCCACGTAGAGCTTGCCGTTCTGGCGAAAGAACCGGGCGTGCAACTGGCTCACGGTGCTGTCCTTCAGAGCCACCCCGCAGTTCGCGCCCCGGCCGACGGTCGTCTCGTCGGCGAGGTCGAAGGTGAGGCCCTTGGAGTCCTCGGGAGAAAGGATCCGCGCCCGCGCCGCCGCGGTGGGCTGCACCGCACCGGGGCCGCCCGCTGCCGGAGATGACGACTCGGCCCACACCGATCTAAGGACGCGAAAGAAGAAGAAGTAAAGGCCGGCAAGGAACACCAGCTTCAAAACTGTCAGGACGGCGTCGCTCACGGTCGGGGGGTCTCTACCCCACCTCGAAGCGAAAAGTGCTTCGCCCGATCGATATGCGCTCTCCGCCGGTGAGCTCACGTTCCGTGGTCCCGGCCCCGTTGACCCTGGTCCCGTTGACCGAGCCGAGATCGGCGATCACGAAGCCGTCTCCCAGGCGGCGGATCTCGGCGTGACGGCGGCTGACCTCTTTGTCCTCGGGGTCCATGACGATCGTGCAATCGGTTTGTCTTCCGATGACGATCGGCTTGGCGCCGAGCTCGACGCGCTGACCGTCGGGGGTTATGACGGCCGCCGGGCGACCGCCTTCGCCCTCGACCATGGTCGCCACGAGGCGGAACGTCCCCGGTCTGACGTCGGGGGCGGGCTCGGCGAAGCGGACCTCGACCGGGCCGATGAACGAATAGGAGTGAGTACGGGCGTGCGAGCGCGCCTCGGTCGCGAGCTCCCGGGCAAGGGCGCCGGCACCCTGGCTCAGCCGTGCGTAGTCCTCCTCGGACATCTCGAAGGTGAAGCAGTTGGGAGCGAGAACCCCGTGTACGCCTACCTGGCGCTGGTGATCCATCTCCCGGGTGAGGCGACGACCGAGTTCGGCTGGCTGGAGTCCGCTGGGAAAGGCCTTGGCGAAGACGCCCTCGACCAGGCGCTCCAGCTTGCGTTCGAAGTTCTGGAGCCCCATCGCCCGCACTGTACCCAGGGCTACCTGTGACCGGAGCGAGAAGCCCCCCGCTCACGGCTACCCTCGTTGACCCCACGGGCGAGTGGCGGAATTGGCAGACGCGCAGGATTCAGGTTCCTGTGTCCGAAAGGATGTGGGGGTTCAAGTCCCCCCTCGCCCACGGCACGGCGAGTCCCCTCGCTCGCGGTCGCTGAGGACGTTTGTTGTGCAGTTAGCGCCCCTAAAAGGGGGGGATTCCGGCGAAATTAGGGCGCTAAGTGCACAATGAATGCGCGTGCTGACGCGGAGCCGGGCGTCCCCGATTGGGAACGCCCGGCTCCTTTACTTGTGTCGCCCCGTGCGGGCTAGCGCTGCGGGCGCAGGGCGAAGTTCGCCGTGGTGGTCTGGCCCGAGTTCACGGTGACGTTCTGCGACTTCGAGCGGTAGCCGGTCGCCGATGCCGTGCACGTGTAGGTGCTCGGCGTCACGTTGGTGATCGAGTAGTTGCCCGCAGAGTCGGTGGTCGCCGATCCTGCCGTTCCACAGTCGACCGTGGCGCCGCTGATGGCCGCCTTGGTGCGTCCGTCGGTGACCTTGCCCGCGATGGCACCGGGGTCGGTCGGCTCGGGCTCCGAGACCGATCCTCCGAGGGCACCGGCGAGGTTGACGACCTTGATGTTGTTGCATCCACCGTCGCCCTCACCCGTCGACTTCATCGTGCTGCGGGTCTGCGATGCGTCAGTGCCCTTGGCCCACATGAGCATCGCGGCCACGCCGGACACGTGCGGGGTGGACATGGACGTGCCGTCCAGCAGCGCGTACGAGTTGCCCGGCGTGGTCGACCACACGTCGACGCCAGGCGCCGCGATCTCGACGTCGGCGTTGCAGTTGCTGAACCAGGGCCGCTCGCCGGCTGCATCGATGGCAGCGACCGACATCACGTCGGCGTGGTACGCCGGGTAATTGGGAGTCGAGTCACCATCGTTGCCGGCCGCGGCGATCAACAGCGCGCCCGAGGCGGCAGCCTCGGTCAGCTCCTTGTCGAGAGCGTCGTCCTGGGGCCCACCAAGGCTCATGCTGACGATGCGAGCACCGCCGGTGGTGTGGAGCCAGTGGATGCCAGCGATGATGTCGGCGTAGAACCCGACACCAGCGGCGTCGAGTCCCTTGAAGATGGCGAACTCCGAGTTCGGAGCCACGCCGGCCACGCCCACGCTGTTGTTGGTGATGGCGCCGACGGTGCCGGCGACGTGGGTGCCGTGGAGGTTGTCGTCCGAGCAGCTGCCGTTGATGATGATGCCGGTGCCGGTAAGAGCGTTGGCACACGCCTTGGTCTTGTTGAACAGGTCAACGTGGCTGAGGTCGATGCCCGTGTCGAGGATGCCGACGCGCGTGCCGCCCGACGACGGGAACGAACCGCTGCCGAACGCGACGTCCCAGCCCTCGGGGGCGTCGATGTCCTTGTCGGCGACACCCTTCACCAAGCTGCCAGTGACCGACTGACCGGTGTTGTTGAGGCCCCATTCATCGATGTAGAGCGTGTCGTTGGGATTCGAGAGGAGCGAAACCTCCCAGTTGGGGTGGGCGTAGGCCACGTTGGGGTTGCGCTCGTAGCGAACCGCGGATGCCGCAGGATCGACACCTTCGGGCAGGCGGACGACGTCGAGGTTCAACCACTCCATGGTGTTCTCGACCTCGCCCCGCTCGGATGCGTGGGCCGAGGCGCGTGCCGGCGCCGGAGTGCCGGGATCGAAGGCGACGAGGACGAGGTCCTCGTGGTACTCGTGGCCGCCTCCGTCGTTGCCAGCGCTACTGGCGCCAGCTGGGGCGAGCGTCGCGAGAACGGACGCGGTGAAGAAGAGGGAAACGAGCATGGACGCTCGCCTGAGGATGGGGCGCATTTTGACCTCCGCCGTAAAGGAATGGGACCTTAGGGACAAACGCTACAGGTGTTCTCCGTCACAGTATCGGCAGATGTATTGCCCCACAAGAGAGACTTTTGGCGCCTAGCGCGCCTTCGGGGTGGTTTCTTGCGCGTGTGTGCCTACGACCCTGCGGGCGTCCGGCTCGCTGGAGGCTCGGGCGCTGTTAGGCGCCATGCCTGTGCGGCGACCCACAGAGCGAGCAACACGCTGAATCCGAGCGGCACCAGGGTGCCGACGTAGCCGGCGGTGCTCAGGCTTTCCCGCACGAAGACGTGGATCACGAAGTGGGGCCCCGCGAAGAACAGGAACCCGATCGCCGCTCCCCTAGCCAGCGACGGCGTAGGGCGGGCCGCCGCATAAGCGAGGAGGACGCCGAATGCGAGATAGGCGCCGCCTATGTCCTGGATGAAGTGCTCGTTGTAGTCGCCGAACGCGGACACCCAACCCAGGTCCGTGCCCGGGAAATCCTCATACCAGCTGCGCGGCGTGAGCAGCGCCCATAGCCCGGTGAGGAGATTCGGCACCGCGAGCACGACGAGCGCCAGTCGAACCATGGAACCGTGCACCGTCATGGGCCGTGTTCCTAGCACCCGTGCCCTGGGCGCGCCCGGTGCGGGCAGGAGTGGGCACCCCGGGCCGGGGGTACAGCCGACCTACAACCCCGACCGAAAGGAGCCGACGTGGGCGACCACAAGGACGACGACAAGGCCAAGGATGCACTTAAGCGGGACTGGGAGCAGACGAAGTCCGACGTGACTGGCGACCGCAAGGGCGAGGATCTCGATCAGGACGTGGACGACACCGTCCGCCAGGCAGCAGGCAAGGAGCCGGTACCTCCGAAGAACGTTCCGAACCCCCCCGACTGAATCCACACAGAACTTCAGCTGAACCGGCCGCACTGTTCCGCCGTAATGGCGGGCCGGTGCCGCCGATGGCTAAAAGCCCGGGTTCCGGCCGGCGTCGTACGATGCCGGCGATGGCAACGCCCGGCGAAGTTGAACGGCTCGCGACACTGCGCGAGGTCCCGCTGTTCGTAGGACTGTCCGATACCGAGTTGGGTTCGCTGCTGGGTGATTCGGAGGAACGCACCTATTTACCGGGCCAGGATCTCGTCACCCAGGGCGACGCCTCTGGGCCGTTCTTCTTGATCTTCGAGGGCCGCTGCCGCGTACTCGTCGACGGCGTCGACCGGAAGGTGATCGGCGCCGGCCAGCATTTCGGTGACATGGCGCTCGTCGACGGCGAGCCGCGGTCGGCGACTGTCCGCGCCGAGACTGAGGTGCGAGCCCTCGCCATTCCGGCCGAGGGATTCTTCAGGCTGCTCGAGGCCAACTTCGGCGTCGTTCGCAAGATCATGGCGAATTTGTCACGCAGGGCGCGGGCCGCCGAGCGCCAGCTCAGCAAGTAAAGGCACCTGCCGACCGGGGCCGGGGTGCCCCAGCCAATAGCGTTAGGACCCGATGTTCTCGCCCCGGCGCTCTCAGCGCGTCCGCCGACGGCGCTGGATAGTCGTCGGCTTGGTGGCCTCGGCCCTTGTGCTGGCCATCAACGCCGTGGCTCAGACCCAAGGCCGCGACACCGCCCTGCGGCTGGAGACGATCTCTTATCTCGATGAAGTACGTCCCGAAGTCGAGCGCTCCAACAGCCTGGGGGCCGAATTGGCTGATCTGCGGGAACGAGCCACCGAGTTAGGCCGGGCGACCGTCTCCGAGCGGCTGCAGCGGGTGGGCGTGGAGGCACTAGCCGCCGTGCGCTCCGTGGAAGAGGCCGACCCGCCGACCCAGCTGCGTACGAACCACTCCCTGCTGGTCGCCTCGCTGGCCATACGAGCCAGATCGGCTGACACCATCCGCCGCACGATCGGTGAAGCCCTGAATCCGGGATCGCCCCCGCCCGCAGCCACCGAACTGGTCAAGGCGACCGAGGATCTCCGCTCCGCGGACCGCTCCTACGAGCTGTTCCGCGACGCTCTGCCCGACGACGAGGACATGGCCATGCCGCGTTCGAGGTGGCTGGAGGGTGAGCCCCTCACCGCGGAGGAGGCGAGTGCCTTCGTGTCGACGCTGCGGTCGGCCGGCTCGCTGGCGCCGGTGCGCGACGTCGCCGTCGTGACCATCACCATGGAGCCAGCCGCAGTCGGAACCGAGGGCGAAGCCGCGGTTATCCCCCCGTCGGCGACGCTGCGGCTGCAGGTTGTCGTGGCGAACGTCGGCAACGACGCCATTCGCCAACTTCCGGTCGTGGCCGCGGTCGGCGCCCCCAACGGCGACATCGACACCGGACGTCAATTCGTGGACCTGGAACCCGGCCAGCGGGCGACGGTCACCATCGGGGGCCTGCGGCTCGTGCCCCAAGCCGCCAACCAACTGTCGGTGAGCGCCGGTCCGGTCGAAGGTGAGGCGACCCTCTCGGACAACGAGCGGCGCCGCACGTTGCTTGTCCGCTGAACCAGCACCGGACCCACTCGCGTTGAAGATCGCCTACCTCGGTCCACCCGGTACCTTCACCGAGGAAGCCCGTCTCTCTGACCCGGCCGCTCGCGCTGACGCGACCGAGCTCGTGCCGATGCAGACGATCAACGACGTCCTGGCCGCGGTGCACGCCGGCGAAGTCGACCGGGGATTCGTAGCCATCGAGAACTCCATCGAGGGCACCGTCAACATCACGCTCGACACCCTGGTCTTCGGGCCCGACCTGCTCATCCAGCGGGAGGTGGCTACGCCGATCCGGCTACACCTCGTCGGCCGAGAGGGGGCCGAATTGGCACAGGTGCGCCAGGTCATGTCGTTCCCCCACGCCATCGCGCAGTGCCGGGAGTGGCTCAAGACCAACATTCCCGACGCCGAGATGGTCGCGGCCAACTCGACCGCCGAGGCGGTCGCCCTCGTGGCCCAAGCTAGCGACGCCACCCTGGCCGCGATCGGCACGTCTCGCGCGGCAGAACTGCACGACCTGGCCCTGCTCGCCTCGGACATCGAGGACCACGTCGACAACGAGACCCGCTTCGTCGCCCTCACACGGAGCGGGATCCCCGCGCCCACCGGGCACGACAAGACGTCGATCGTGTGCTTCCAGCGAGCCGACCACCCCGGAAGCCTCCATTCCATCCTCGGGCAGTTCTCGGCTCGCGACCTCAACCTCACCAAGCTCGAGTCCCGTCCTACGAAGAAGGGGCTTGGTGACTACTGCTTCGTGATCGACCTCCAGGGTCACGTCGACGACGAGGTCATCGCCGACTGCCTGCGCGACCTCCATGCCCAGCTGCCGGCCCTGAAGTTCCTCGGCTCCTATCCCGCAGCGGGACAGCACAGCGAATCGCGCCGCCGAGACGCCGAGGAGTCATGGCGCAACGCCGATTCGTGGGTGCGGGCGCTGAAGTCCAAGGTCGGCCGCGGCTACTGGCGGACCTACTGAGCCACGAGCTCGGGCGGCCACTCCGGTAGACGGTCGCGCAAGGCTTCCCGCATCATCGCTCCCTCGACGAGCACGGCGGCGTCCTCGCCCTGGTGGCCCCATACCTGAACACCGGCGGGGAGACCTTCTTCGTCTAGGCCCACGGGCAACGAAAGTGCCGGCACACCGGCCAGCGATTGCAGGTGGTTGCACCGCAGTGACGAATCGCGGAAGTCGCCGGCCTCGGGATCGGCAACTGAGCTGGGCCCTTTGGCCACGACGGGCGACAGCACGAGATCCGCGGCGATCGCAGCGACCGCCGCTCGGATCCGCGATCGCGCCTCCTCGCCGGCCGCGGCGTCAGCGCCCCGGCTGACGAGCCCTCCGAGCCGCGACTGCAATGAGGCGGACAGTGCCTCTCGGTGTGCGGGCCACGTTTTCAGCACCTCGGTGTGGGTGTGGATCATCTCTGCCCGCTGGGCGTCGAGGGCGGCGTCGATCTCATCTGCGCTCGGCAACGCGACCGGCACCAACGTGGCGCCGAGCTCTGAACATTTGGCGGCCGCCACTTCCACCGCCTCGGATTGAGCCAGCCCGACGGGAGGCACGAAGTCGACAGGCACTCCGACGCGAACGCCCGAAAGATCGGACTTTGGGGCTCCGCGCGTCCACCCAGGGCTGAGGATCTCCATGGCCGCCTGCACCTCCTCCACCTCGCGAGCCATGACGCCGACGGCGTCGAATGACGGAGCAAGCGGCACTACTCCGCGCAGCGAGATGAGTCCATGCGTCGGGCGGAACCCGACGATGCCGCACAGCGCTGCGGGGATGCGGGCCGAGCCGCTGGTGTCGCTGCCCAGAGCCAAGGGGACCAACCCTGCCGCGACCGCGGCGGCCGATCCGCCGCTCGATCCTCCGGGCACGCGGTCGTGCGACCAGGGGTTGCGGGTGCTCCCTCGCTTCTCGTGTTGCGTGGTGACGCCCATGGCGAACTCATGACTGCGGGTCAGCCCGACGGGTATCGCGCCGGCGGCGCGCAGCAGGCGCACCGCGTCGGAGTCTGATTGACCCACGCGGCCCGACCAGGCCAACGACCCGGCCGTGTGCGGCCAGCTTGCGACCTCGAAGATCTCCTTGACGCCGAAGGGGACCCCGTGCAGCGCCGAGCGCTCCAGGCCCGATCGCAATTCCTCGGTCGCGGCGGCTGAGGCGACCCGGGCCCCATCGCGATCGATATAGGTGAAAGCTCCCAAAACCGGATCGAGAGCCGCGACCCGGTCTAGGCAAGCTTCGACGACTTCGGTCGACGTTGCGCCGCCCGCGGCGTAAGCATCCGCCAGCTCCGCTGCGCCGAGCCGCCATAGCTCAATCACCGGATCCTGACCGACTCACCAGCCGACGGCGCCGTCGATCATCTCCCTTATCAGGTCGGCGTGACCGTTGTGCCGTGCGTACTCCTCGATCATGTGGCAGTAGATCCACCGCAGCGAGTACTCCGTGCCGCGGCGGATCCCCGTGTCGTCGAGTTGGCGGCCCGCAGCAGCCTCGCGGCTCTGCTCGCACTCGGATCTCCAGGAGGCCAGATCGTCTCCCCAGATCGCGTCATCGAGGTCGTCGAACTGGCGGTCGTAGTCGCGTGCCGACAGGTCGTAGAAGATCGCGGGGAGGTCGGGATCCCGGAGCAGCGTCCGACGGAACCAGCCGCGCTCTACATCGGACATGTGCCGGATCAAACCCTGCAGCGAGAGCTTCGACGTCGCGACAGGTCGCGTCTTGCGCTGCTCGTCGCTAAGCCCCTCGCACTTCAGAAGCAATGTCGCTCGATGGAACTCCAGCCACGCCTCCAACATGGCGCGCTCACCCAGAAGGAAGTCGGGTTCAACCCGCCGGCCATCTTTCAAGTCCTCGACCATTCCGACGATCCTGCCAGCGTCAGGGTTCCCTTGCCTAGCGCTTCATAGGTCGGCTCAGTCATGTGGCGGAGAGGGGGGGATTTGAACCCCCGGACCCCTTGCAGGCCACCAGTTTTCAAGACTGGCGCGTTAGTCCACTCCGCCACCGCTCCAAGTACGAGTGTGCCTTTTCCACGGACTTCAGATTGTCCTTGAACATCCCGAGGCCGAGATTGCACCATCGGCACAGCAGACCTCGAGTGACTCCCGTCTCGTGACAGTGATCCACGACCAGGGTGTCTGGGACGACCCCGCATATCGCGCAGCGGCCATCCTGTGCACGGACCATGGCTGCGAACTCCGCCTTCGTAAGGCCGTACCTGCTGAGCTTGCGCGTGCGGGCCGGCGAGGCCGCTTGGCGTCGCCGGCGAGCGGCGTTTTGCCCCTCCAAGATCCGCTCCCGGTCGCGCGTACTTTGCGCGCGCCCGCTCGTTGCGGCACTTCTTGCACTCGGGGAATCGGCCTTGGTCGCAGCGGGGTGAGGACTGAACGCGTCGAGCGGCCTCGACAGCTTGCAGGTCTTGCACACTTTCACGACGTTTCAATGTATCAAACACGCGTTTGGTTTTATAGGTACCGTGACGGAATTCGACGCGACCGGACCAGTGTCCGCGTCGAACGCCAGCAGCGCGGAGAGGGGGGGATTTGAACCCCCGGACCCCTTGTGAGGGTCAACTCATTAGCAGTGAGTCCGATTCGGCCGCTCTCGCACCTCTCCAGAACAGCCGACCCATCGTACTTGCGGACCCCAGGTGAACCCGCCGGCGATGGTTGTCGCCTCTATTGGGAAAGGTAAGGGCATGCCGCGTCTTGGAGTCCTACTCATCGCCATCATCGCCCTGGTTGCGCCGGCATGCGCAGACGAGGGCGCAGACGACGACGCGGCCATCACGACCACTACCTCCACGACACTGCCGGTAGCCGACCCGGACACCGCCGACGTGCTGGTGTTGCACGCAGATGGCGTTTCTCTGGTGCATGAGGACGGCGCCCAGACCAAGCTCTCGTTCGGCGAAGACGCCGCAGAGGTCGAGGAGCGGCTGCAGACGATCCTCGGCGAGCCGGGAACCGAGGCCCCGGTGGTCGACTGCTCGGCCGGTGTTGAGCCCCAGCAGTCGGTCTGGCCAGGCTT
>JAHWKP010000028.1 GCA_019347775.1 Actinomycetota bacterium
GGGTTAGGTTTTCCGCCAGGCTCAGGTTCAGCATCAAGCCCTCTTCCTTGCGGTTTTCGCTGAGCAGCCCCAGGCCGCGCGCGAGGGCCCTCGCCGGGGAAAGCCGGCCGCACGGCTCGCCCCGGAGTTCAATGCTGCCGTGCTCCATGCGATCCAGCCCGAAAATGCTCCGCAGCATTTCCGTGCGCCCCGCCCCAATCAAGCCGGCCACCCCCAGGATTTCCCCCTTGCGCTACCTAGCTAGGAGGGTGCATGATGACAACGATGTAATTACATCGGTGCAACGAGGGCACCCGCCCTCGGCCAGGAAGAGGGGAGTCCACCGATGCGACTTCAGTCCACCCAGACCACGGGCATTCGCGGCGCAATCGTTGGGGGGGAGCGGCCGGGATGGCAGACCCGGGCCAACTGCATGGGGGTCGATCCCGACCTCTTCTTTCCCGAGCGTGGGCAGTCCACCAGGGAGGCCAAGGAAGTGTGCCGGGGTTGCGTCGTGCGCGAGGACTGCCTCGAGTACGCGCTTGCCAACGGTGAGAAGTTCGGCATTTGGGGCGGCATGAGCGAACGGGAGCGCCGGCGCCTGCGCCGGGCGCGCGCTCTGGCCCGTCGGGCTGCCTCAGCTTCCTAGGCGGAACTCCAGCGTCTTCTCGACGCTCAGATCGAGCTGCGGCCATCTCTTCTCGGGGATGGAACGCAGCACCTGATCCGGCACGAGACCAACGAGCTCACAGCGCTCGACGGCGGCCCGCCGGACCACGAAGTCGTAGACCTCGAGCGGCCCCGTAGTCAGAGGTTCGATCAGGTTGCACGAGACCTGGGCGACGCCGCCGACATCGAACGCGAGGGCTCGCACGTTGTCGAGACGCCGGCGCAGCTCACGCACGATTTGGTTCGCCTGGTCCAGAGTCGCCTCGGCCAGCCACAGGTTCCAGGCCACGAGCGGCCCTCGGGCGCCGGCGCAGCAGGCCCCGGCGGTGGGGTGCGGCGCGACCAGCCCGTTGTCCGGCTGAATCGACGCGAATGCACTCCGACGGATCTCTGGAAGGGACCGTTCGGGCCCGTACTTGAACACCGGCAGTTTCAGCTCGTGTCCTGCCCAATCGGCGAACTCGTCCCGCGCAGCGAGAGCGCTGTCCCTGGAGGTAGGCGGGAGCGCCACGAACGGAACCACGTCGACGACGCCCAGCCGTGGATGCACTCCCTCATGCGACCGGAGATCGAGGACGGCAACTGCCTCTGCCGCCACGGCTCGGGCCGCGTCGGCCACGTCAGCACCGCCCAGGGTGAGGACACTGCGGTTGTGACGAAAATCGGAGTGCACGTCCAGCAGCGACCGCCCTGCGCTGGCCGCGATTCGACTGATCAGCCCGGCGTCGCGCCCTTCGCTGACGTTCACCGGACACGTGAGCACGCTACGGTTCTAGGCGATGAGCCTTCCCAATTTCCTGGCCATTGCCCTGGGTGGACCGGAGCTGCTCATCGTGCTCGCGATCATCTTGCTTCTCTTCGGCTCTACGCGGCTGCCCAAGCTGGCCCGTTCGCTGGGTCAGGCGTCGAAGGAGTTCAAGACCGGAGTCAAAGAGGGCGACGTGGACATCACGCCCGAGAACACGGTGATCAGCGGCGAGGCCGCAAAGGGCTCCGATCCGCCGCCGGTCGACAAAAACGCCTGACTTAGGCGGACACCTTCTCCGCTGAGGGCACCGCTTCCAAGCGACGGCGCCGAGCTATCCGGCGACGCTCCCGCTCGGAGGCACCACCCCACACCCCGTGGTCGATCTTGTTTTCCAAGGCATATTCCAGACACGGCGCCTTCACCGGGCAGTCCGCACAGATAGCGCGGGCTACGTCGACGCCTACCCCGTCGCTGGGAAAGAACACCGAGGGCGCGATGTCACGGCAACGACCCTTCTTCATCCAGTCGACATCAAATTCGCCCATCGTGGCCTCCTATGTAAGACATCCGGTCAGCAGATTGGTGCTGCCTTATGTGTATGAACAATCGGCCCGCCTAAGACCTTCCCATTCGGCGGGGGCCCGCAATCCCCTCCGCCAGCGACCCCGTAGGCGTCAGCAAGGCGATTCGGGAGTGAATTCCCAGCGGGGAGCGTGAATTCCCCCACGCGAGGTCGAAACCCCAGCTATCGCGGATAAAAAGGCGATATGGACGACGGAGAGCATCGGACAGCCACCGAAGAGGCCCCAGAGGACGTCCGGACCTCGGATTCCGACGGGGTGCCGGACCAGCTAGCCGACGATGAGTTGGAGGCCATTCCCTCGTCAGAGACGGTCTCTCGTCCGGTCACCGCCGCCCCGAGGCCCTACTGGATGCCCGAGGGACCGGCTGACGAGCCCCCTGCCCGCCATGGCGCCTCGTTCGCAGTTGTCGCCGCGATCGCGTTGATCTCGGCCCTCATCGGTGGCGCCATCGGCGGCGGAATGGTGGCGACGGTGGGCGACCGGAACGGTTTCTCGGTCGTCCCACAGCTCGCCGAGCCATCGGGTGACCTCACCATCCAGCAGGTCCTCGAGCGGATCGAGCCCGCCGTCGTATCCATCGCGATCCCAGGTGCCGGCGGTCAGGACGCCGGCGCGGGCACGGGATTCGTCGTTTCGTCCGATGGTGAAGTCCTGACCAACGCCCACGTCGTCACTCGAGCCGGCACCGTCGAGGTGACGCTGCCGGGAGAGACGGAGCCGCGCTTGGCCGACCTCGTCGCCAGCGATCCCCGCGCCGACCTCGCACTTCTCGAGATCCGCGACGCGAGCGGGCTCGCCACCGCCGAACTGGGGCGTTCCTCCCAGCTGCGAGTCGGACAGCCGGTAATCGCCATCGGCAACGCGCTCGCCCTGACCGGCGGACCGAGCGTCACCTCCGGCATCGTGTCGGCTCTGGAGCGCACCGTCGAAGGCGATGGTCAGGTGCTGGAGAACATGATCCAGACCGACGCCGCCATCAACCCGGGCAACTCGGGCGGCCCGCTCGTGGACGCCAACGGTCGCGTGGTCGGAGTCAACACCGCAGTGATCCGGGGCCTTGCCGAGGGAATCGGCTTTGCCATTCCTTCCGACATCGTGCGATCGGTCCTCGACCGGCTGCGCACCGGCCAGGGAACCATCACCGCCAACGGCTACCTGGGCGTCAATGTCGTAACGGTCACCGAGGAGATCCGTCAGCGCTTCGATCTCACGCCACGCGCCGGAGCGATCGTTTCCGAGGTCGACCCGACTGCCCCGGCGGCCGAGGCCGGTGTGCAGACCGGCGACGTCATCGTGGAAATCGGCGAGGACGAGATCCGCTCCGCCGACGACGTTCTGCTTGCTGTGCGGGCCATCGAGCCGGGCACCGAGGTCGAGATGCGCTGGTTCCGGGGCAGCCGCGAGATGTCAGCGACGGTCACCGTGGCTTCCAGGCCAGCAGCCCAGAACTAGAGTTCGGTCATGGCGAGTCGCATGGAGTCCTCGGGCGAAGCACAGCCCCCGCGCGGCAACGTCAGGGTCCTTTATCTCGGCCCGGTCGCCCCGCATTGGGAGGTCCAATCGGACTTCGGCGACCGAGGCTTGATCGAGTCGTTCCGTGAGCGTGCCCTGGCGCGCCTGATGCTTCTTCCTCCGCACGATCCGCAATTCCGGCGCAACCGGGAGCGGGTCACCCGTGACGCGGAGCGCGAGAACCTGTTGCTGCAGTGGGACCTCGGCTATCCGGAGGACGAGCACGGCAACTACGCCGGCTGAGTCTGGTAGCCCGTTCCCGCGGGTGCACCAGTAACCTGAAGGGGATGTCGGACTTTTCGGGGATCCTCGACGACCTGTACGGCGACGACGGTGACGACAACGGCGACGACAAGGGCGACGAAAAGACCGGACGTCAACAGCCAGAGTCACAGACACCTCCTCCGCCGCCTCCTGTAGAGAGCCCCGGCGCCGCCGAACCGCCGGCGCAGCCCTCACCCGAGCCCGACGATCTGGCTGCCCAGGCCGAAGATGACATCGCCGAAGTCCTCGCTTCGTGGGGCCCGTCCGCGGAGAGCGACACTCCCGCCCCCGCTCCGCCGCCGCCACCTCCGCCCGCTTTCCCCCCGCCGCCCGCAGCGCCCGAGGAATCCAGCCGCGACCTCGACGAGGACCTGGCGGCTGCACTCTCGGCCGCCCTCGCCGACGATCCGGTCACGGGTCCGACGGAGGACGCGTGGTCGGGACCGCAGGCTCAGCCTGTGCCGGAGCCGGGCCCCGAGCCTGCAGCCCAGGCTGAGCCCTCGCCCTGGGCCCCGCAGCCGGAGGGTGCAACTCCATCTCCGCCGCCTGCACAGGAGCCAGCCGAGTGGGTCAGTCCTCCTCCGGTCGAACAAGGGCCGGCTGCACAAGCTCCGGCGGGCAGTTCGGCCGGCTGGCGTCGCGCCGCCGACGACATCCTGCCCGGCGGCTCGAGCGGTTCGGGGCGATCTCGCGGCGTCTCGTCGCGGGGCCGTAAGGCAAAGTCGGCTGCTCCCGCTTCCACTCCCGAAGCGCCGGAGTCGCGCCGTGACGAACAGCCCGCGCCGGAACCCTTCTTCGGTGAGGAGGACGCGCCCCGACCTGGATCCGATCCTCTGTCGCCACCACCGCCCCCGCCGCCGTCGGCTACCGCAGGGCCGGTATCGCAGGACGCGCAGCCGGTCGCAGAGGAACAACAGTCACCTCCTCCACCGCCACCTCCTCCGACAGAAAAACGTGGGCGTTTCAGTACCCGTACCCGCAGCGGTCCCCGGGACTTCGGAGCTCGCCGGCGCTGATCGCGCCTGAGCTAGCCCGCCTCGGCCCGCACGGAGGCCGGTCCGGCCGGCAGTCGCAACCGCCAGCTGACATGACCGGCGTCACCGCTGCGTTCGAGATTTCCTCCGAGGTTGCGGGCTGCCTGTTCGACGACGGCCACCGACAGACCCGGGCGTAGCCCTGCCGCGCCTGCGGGACCCGCGGCCTCTATCTCAACCATCCCGTCGGGCGTGACGCGTACTGCGAGTTCAAGGGTGCTGCCGGCTCGAGCGCCTTCGAGGGCGTGGTCGACGAGCTTGCCGACCGCCAACTCGACCTGCTCCCTGTCTCCGACCACGTCGAGGCGCGCCGGCACGGCACCGACCCGGAAAGAGACGAGGCGCCGCTGGCCGTGGGGGTGGGCAGCTTCAAGGGCCCGGCGAAGCACTGTTTCGACTGGCACGCGCTCGGACGGACGCGGCTCCGAAGCGGTCTGAACCCTGAGCTCGACGATCTCGTCGACCAGCTTGCGACAGCGCGCTGCCTCGGTTCGGAGCCTTTCTGCCATCCGCTCGCGCAGCGCAGCCTCGCCTTCGTCGAGTACCGCGTCCGCGAGTATGCCCAGCGCGACCATGGGTTCGACCAGCTGGCGAGTGAGATCGGCGACCATGTCGCGGCGTGACCCCGCGTCGCGGATGCGTTCGGATCGGTCCTCGACCATGAGTGCGGCGCCGACGTTGCGCAAGCCGTCGTCGAGCGGGATGCCGCACAGGAGTAGTTCACGAGCGGGCGGCCCCGCCGCGGAGACGGACTGCTCGCTCCGCCTTCCGGCCAGCGCCTCGTCCAGCACCCGGCTCACCGCAGCCGAGACGGCGTCGTCGGCGGGTCCGCCGTGGCCCTCACCGAGTTCCAGCATCTCGATGGCAGCCGGATTCCGCAATGCGATCCGGCGGTGTTCATCGCAGATGACCAGACCGTGGGGCAGATCAGTCAGGGTGAGCCGCAGGCGGTCGGCGGCGCTTCCGATGTCTGAAGAATCGAGGACTCGATCCTCAGCCGCCCGCTCGAGTGCGGCGAGCGCGGCATCGAGGGGGCGGCGCTTGCGCGATGACGTGGCGGCCTCCTGCGGATCGAGTCGGTCGACTACCACGCCGACACGCGACGCCGTCTCTCGCTTCATCCTGAAAAGGCGCACCGCCAGTACGGCGGACAAAAATGCAAAGGCGACCGCCACCAACAGAAAAATCAGCGCGTCTTCGTATACCTCCATGCCCGCACTGTAAAGCTCAACCGGCGCGCCATCGCGGAGGCGTCAGCGTTCTTCTCCGCTCCCCGATGGCGGGTCCTGTCCTTCGTAGCTGGTGCGCTCCAGCCACAGCCCGGGCGCGGTTATCTCCGCGGGCGTGGGCAGCGACGAGCCCGCCCGCCACAAGCCGCGGAGCGCGTCTTCGCCCGAACGGTCGATTACACCGCGCACGAAGGCGGCCCCGCGGTCTATCTGGGCCTGGCTCACCTCCATCCCGAAGAGGCGCTCCACGAAGCGCTCGCCCTGCCCGCGGGCCACCCGCCGCCGGCGCAGAGCTTCGGACAGCACTCCGGCGTTGCCGACCAGGCGAGGAGCCACCTTTGAGGTCACGTGATCGACATATCCGCTCAACGCAGCCCCGGCCGCCGCAAGGCGTGAGGCAATCTCCCGCTGGGCGGGCGTCTGCATCGCCCCGAGCAGTGCCTCTGGATCCCCGAGGGCGGCTTGCAAGCCCTCCATATCCGACGGATCCACTCCCTCCAACCGGTCCTCGAGCGTCGAGGGGTCCGGCTCGAAGCCCGAGACGTAGGTCGTTAGGAGCTCGTCAAACCGAGCCTTCACCGCGGGCCGGGACATGACGGTGTGGTGCGTCAACTCACTGAGGGCGACGAAAAGTCGCGCATCGTCGGCCTCGAGACTCCACTCCTCGGCGAAGGCATCGACGTTGGCGCCCACCACGACGAGCTCGCTTCCCCGCCGCGGCACCGGCAGGTCGTAGGTCCCCATTGCTCGCTGCGCAAGGTGGCCGACCATGGATCCCGATTGGAGGCCGAGCAAGAGCGGAGAAAGCGACTGCGCCAGCCCTTCCATCAGACCCTCGGCGCTCGGAACGCCTTCGGGGGGCTCGGGGGGCGAAGCACCCGGCGAGGGAGCCAGTGATCCCGCTAGCTCCTCGAGGAGGGGCTGCCATTCCGACAGCGTGTCGGCGGCCCACTGCGACCGCGTGAGGACCTTGAGGCTGGCCGTTCCCTTGGTGAGCTGGATGCCGGTGGCTTCGGCGACGTGCATCTCCGCTATGCGGTACAGCTCCTCGTAACGGACCCGCACGAGCGGATCCACGTTCGACTCAGGCTGGCCCGACGTGGACAACCACCGAGCCATTTGGCGGGCGATTTCCCAGTTGACCGGGCCCTGCGTCGACAGCAATCGCGCTAAGTCACCGAACAGCGGCATGCCTCCGAAGGGGCCCTGCGGCTCCTCGCTTGGATCTACCCCGGCCACACAGGGCATGGTAGAGGCGTGCTGGTCGTGCGCCCCCCGCAGTGGGAATACCTGCCTTCACTGCTCGAGGATCGCTCCAGCGGGCGCGTAGTTCTGGTTTCGTCCGCCATGGCCTACGGAGCCTGGCCATCGAATCCAGTCCCGATCGACGAGAGCGCTCCGTTGCGGCCCAACCCCGGCCATGGCGCGGCATCTGCCGCGGCCGAGGCCGAGCGCGTGGCCCGGCGATGGGAAGCCGCCGGCAAGAGCGGCGAGCGCGAGCTCGTCGTGCTTCGTCCCGTCCCCGTCGTGGCGAGCGGGGTGGGGCCGCCGGCGCACCTGCCCCTCGTAGACAGCGAGGCGCCGCTTCAGTTCTTGCATACCGACGACATGGAAAGCGCAGTACGGGTCGCGCAGAGCGCGCCGCCGGGCACCTACAACGTCGCTCCCGACGGATCCGTTGACGCCGACACCGCCCGCGCCCTCGTAAAGGGTGTGGCTTCGCCCGGATTACCCCGACGACTGGCCCACCTGGTGGCCGGCTGGACGGGCCGGCTCTCGGCGCCAGCCGGCGTGTCGTTCAGCGCCTTCGCGTGGGTCGTGGACAATTCGAAACTTAGAGCGGTTGGTTGGGCACCGGTACATGACAGCGAGGAGGCCTGGGTTGCCGCCTACCCGGGATCGGAGCTGGCCGAGTTGCCCGCCGGTCGGCGTCAGAAGGTCGTTCTGGCTCTGGGCGTTTCGGCTGTCGGTCTGATCGGGCTCGCCGCCGCAGAACTGGTCCGACGACGCAAGTGAACTAGGACGGACGCTCCATCAGCTTGGTCCGCACCTCGAATACCTTCCCGTCTCGGCGGATCTCGACTTCGACGTCGTGTCCCGGGCTGTGGGTCCGGAGGCTGACCATGAGCGTCAGCATCGACTTGATGGGCCGCCCCTCGATCGAGGTGATGACATCGCCGGGCAGGATCCCCGCCTTTTGGGCTGGGCTTCCCGGAATGACCTGACGCACTAAGGCCCCGTCGCTGGTGTCGTCCATGCGGCCCGACTTGGTGACGACGTCTTCCCCCTCGATGCCCAGCCACGCGTGAACGACCCGTCCCGTGTCGATCAACTGGTGCGCCACGTCGCGAGCTACTTCGACCGGAGTCGCGAAGCCGAGACGTTCGCCGCCTGCCCTCGAATCCATCGCGATTGCCGTAGTGATTCCGACCACTGACCCGGTGCGGTCTAGTAGGGCACCGCCCGAAGATCCTGGCGCGATCGAGGCATCGGTCTGGATCATGTCGAGCAGCGGCCTTCCGTCTTGGCCTCGGACTGAACGGGACAAGGCGCTGATGACGCCGACCGATACCGACGGGCCGCCCTCGAGACCTAGCGGCGACCCGATGGCGATGGCCACCTCACCGACCCGCAGACTGGTGGACCGACCAAGCGTCACCACGGGCAGGTCGGTGCCCGGGATCTTCACGACGGCGAGGTCCGTGTCGCGGTCGCCGCCCACGACTCGGCCAGGGACTCGCTCACCATCTGCCATCTGAACCACCACTTCGGAGGCTCCTTCGACGACGTGCGCGTTGGTCAACAGGTGTCCGTCGCTGCGGAAGATGACGCCGGAGGCCGACGACTCCTCCGAGCCGGTCCGCACCTCGACCATCACGATGGCGGGCCGGGCCTGCGCCGCGAGGGCCGGGATGTCGACTTCGTTGCTGCTGGCGCTGGGCGTCACCGGGACGGCGCGTTCTTCCAGCACCGTGGCTGGGCGGAAGAACCCGGCCACGGCCATGAGCCCGAAGACGAGCAGGGCGCCGATCGTGCCGGACAGGAGCCCGAGGCTCCACGGGGTCGGCCTTGCCTCCCGGGCGCCCTTCAAGAAGCCGACCTCGGAGGGATGCCTCCACAGGCGATCGTCAGGCGATATCCACGGTGCCACCGCGGGCCCCTCGTCGTCCTCCTCGGGCTCGTCGAGCCCTTCTCCGTACGGCGCCATCTCCTGCGAATCGTACTTGTGGCCTCGTTGAAAACGACCGCGCCGCACGCCTACCGATGCGTGCGACAGATGACCGTCGCCTTGCCCCTTTAGCATTGGCCGCATGGGAATGCCGTCGTCGGGAGACGACTGGCTCGGCTTGCACGACGGACCGTTGCCGTTGGACCGCGCCGCCGCATGGGCCTCGGTGCCATCGTGCGGGGCCGTCGTCGCCTTCACGGGCACGGTTAGAGACCACTCCGAAGGCCGTCAGGGCGTCACCGAACTGAGTTACGAGGCATGGGACGAGCAAGTCTCTGCGGTGCTCAACGAGATCGTGGCTGACGCCCGACGCCGGTGGAGCGTTCTGGGCCGTGTGGTGGTACTCCACCGAACCGGCGACCTGGGCCTGGGAGAGGCGGCCGTGCTCGTCGTGGCATCGGCGCCTCACCGCGCCGAGGCCTTCGAGGCGGCGAGGTATCTCATCGACGAGACGAAGGCACGCGCTCCGATCTGGAAGAAGGAAACGTGGAGCGAGGGCCACGAGTGGTCGGGCGTGACCGGTTCGGCCCGGGTGGCTGCGTCATGAGCAACCTCGTCTATCTCCTTGCTGCCATCGGCCTCAGCGCCATCGGTTCCACCCTTCTCTATCTGCGCCATCGCCGACCGACGTCCACGGAGTACGGGATGCGCGAGTTCACCCGCGGCCTCGAGGCCTTGGACCCGTCCCGTAGCGGCCAGCCGCGACACGCGGGCGACGCCGCTCGAAGACGCGGCGACCGGCCCGGTCGAAGAGCAGGACCGCGTGGCTAGAGACCTCGCGATCGACCTGGGCACCGCGAACACCCTGGTGTGGAGCCGGGGTCGCGGGATCGTCGTCAACGAGCCCACCGTGATCGCCGTGAACCAGCGGAACGGCGATGTGCTGGCGATGGGCCACGAGGCGTATTCCATGATCGGGCGCACCCCCGGGCACATCCTCGCCGACCGCCCGCTGCGCGGCGGTGCGATCACGGACTTCGAGACGACGGCACGGCTATTGAAGCTGCTCATCCAGCGTGCGGGCGCCTCACGCTTCTCCCGCCCGCGTGTGCTGATCTGCGTCCCGAGCGCGCTCACGGAGGTGGAGCGCCGCGCGGTTCAAGAGGCGACTCTGCTGGCGGGGGCGAGCGAGGCCTACCTCATGGAGGAGCCCATGGCCGCGGCCATCGGTGCGGGACTCCCGATCAATGAACCGCTCGGCAACATGGTCGTGGATGTCGGCGGCGGTACGTCGGAGTCCGCCGTCATCTCCCTCGGCGGCACTGTGTCGCTCGAAGCCATTCGCGTAGGCGGTTTCGACATCGACGCTTCGATCCAGAACTTCCTGAGACGCGAGTACGGCATGGCGATCGGGGAGCGCACCGCCGAGGAAGTCAAGATCCAGATCGGCTCGGCGCATCCCGAAGGCGATGAGACACAGGCCGAAGTGAGGGGCCGCGACTTGATGTCGGGGCTGCCGAAGAACGTGGTGCTCAGTCCGGCCGAAGTGCGCGAGGCCATCGAAGAGGAGGTTGCCGCCATCGTCACTTCGGTCATTGCCGCTCTCGGCGCGGCGCCGCCCGAGCTCGGACAGGACCTCATCTACCAGGGGATCCACCTCGTTGGGGGGGGAGGAATGCTTGCGGGCCTCGACCGGCGGCTGGCAGAGGCGACCTCGCTGCCGGTGCATCTGGTCAATGCGCCGCTCGAATGCGTCGTGCTCGGCGCGGGCCGGTGCATGGAGAGCTTCGATTCGCTCAAGTCGATGTTCATCGGAGCCCGCTCCTAGTCCCTGCAGGCACCCAGGTCCTAACCGGGCGCCCGGCCCTCCTGGTCTTCTGCGGCTTGTCGCACCTGCCAATCCCGATCGCTCCGGGCCCGCTCTAGAGCGGCGTCGACCTCGGGGCCCTCGAACGGCGCCAGCGCGATGACGGCACGGCGGCGGATGGCCGGCCGGTCGTGGGTCGCTTCGACAATGGCCGACAGCCCCGCCGGATCTCCCAGGGCGCCGAGCGCGGCTACGGCTGACTCCCGGCAGAGGGGATCGTCATGGCCACGCGCCATCGTGCAAAGAGCCTGGACGACATTGCCGGAAGGAGGCCGCTCGCCGAGGGACCAGGCGGCCATCTCGGCTACCAGCGGTTCTGGATCGGCCAGCAACCCCAGCAGGCCGTCGGTGAGCTTCTCGGTCGGATCGGTGGCCGCCAGCTCGGCAGCTCGGCGGCGTACTCCCGGATCCGGGTCGCCCATGGCCCGGTGGAGGTCTGAGGCCGACAACCGCGCTAGGCGGGCCAGTGCGCCCAGCGCGGCCACACGAAGTGACGGTTCGGGATCGTCCAGGGCATCGCGGGCCGAGGCTGGGTCGCCTGAGTGGCCCGAGAGCACGATGGCCCGCCGTCGTGCCGCCACCGCCGACGTGGTGCCTGGCGAGGCCGGGTCAGGAGGATTCTGGGGCGAACCCGCGTCACGTTGGGAGGGCATGTCCGTCTATCCTGACAAGAGGCCCATTAGGGTCTGATTTCTGCTGGTCATACGAGGCGAACACGATGAGACGACGCAGCGGGCCGACGGGCCGACACTCGACCACAACCAGGCTCCTCTCCGTCCTGATTGCCTGGCTGCTGATAAGCGGCCTCGGCGGCCTGTACCTGCAGGAGACGGACCAGTCTGACCCCTCGGCCGACGACCCCACCACACTCCTCGCGGCCGCCGTCGGGGGAGTGCAGGGTGAGTTCCGTGAACTTCCGGTGCCGACTACGGCTCCTCCCACCACGGCGGCTGCCCGGCCGCGGGCTTCGACGCGGACGCCGCTGTCGCCGACTCCGAGTGCTCAGGCCCAACTGGAGCCGATTATCGAGATCGGCACCATCGAGATCCCGAAGATCGGGCTCGGACACACGATCTATCACGGCATCACCATGCGCAACATCGACAAGGGTCCGAGTCACTGGCCCGGGACGGCATTCCCCGGTGAGGTCGGAAACGCCGTTTTCGCCGGCCACCGGGTCACCAAGTCGAAGCCTTTCCGCAACA
The DNA here is from genome assembly GCA_019347775.1 of Actinomycetota bacterium. Taxonomy (GTDB): domain Bacteria; phylum Actinomycetota; class Acidimicrobiia; order Acidimicrobiales; family JAHWKP01; genus JAHWKP01. The sequence goes on from JAHWKP010000028.1 coordinate 12,261, forward strand.
TCGACCAGCTGGTGCCCGGCGACCGGGTGGTCTTCACGATCAAGGGCATCAAGTCGGAATACTCCGTGACCGGAACCGAGATCGTGCCGCCCAGCGCGGTTCACATCGTCGACCAGACCCCGACGCCGACGGCGACGATCTTTGCTTGCCACCCACCGGGGTCGGCTCGCCAGCGCATCGTCGTGCGGATGGACCTCGTCAGCTCCGGCTGACGAAACGCCCCTGACCGCACTCGCGCTCAAGCCTGAGCTAGCGCGGTCCGATATCGAAGATCAAGAGAAGAGGAGCTCCGATGCCGCACATGGTCGTCTTCCGTACCAAGGAAGGGAAGCAGGGATATCACCTCGCCGACACCTTGGACGATGCCGTGCGCTTTGTGGAGCACCTCCGCAACAACGAGCAGGTCGCTGACTCGAAGGTGTACCGGATGCATGAGGTGCCGATCGAGTTCAAGGTGCTGTACAAGGTCGAAGTTGCCGGAACGCCGGGCGCAGGCCCCACCACGTCCGATGAAACGCGCCCTCGCGAGTCCGGCCGCGGCACCGACACGCGCACCCACGAGCCGGGCCGCGGCGCCGACACCGCGCCGGCTCCGGCTGGCGGAGGTTCGATTCCCGCCTCGGGGGGTGAGGACCGAAACGATTCAGTTCGCGGCCAGTCCGGTGCCGGCGGCACGAGCTCAGTTGCCCAAACGCCAGCCGACGCTGAAACCGGCGGTCGCTTCGGACTTTTCTCCCGAGCCTGAACTTTTGGAGGCGCTGCCTCTAGGACAGTGCCTGCTGGATGGCGAGCACGATGAGGTAGATCATCACCGCCGTCCCGAGCGCCACCAAGGCGCCGACCGTAGCTGACAATCCGATGAGCGTCACGGCAGCGCGAGCCTTCCTGCCGCCATCCCGGCTGGGTCGAGGCTGTCTTCCCCGCTTGCGGCGTTTCTGCGCCGGTTGCGCCCCGGCGCTGGGCAGCAGCACCGCGGCGAGCATCAGCGCGCACATCCAAACCAAGCCGCGGCAGCGGCCCGAGACCACCGAGGTGGCGAACTGCACCGCTGCCGAGCCGGTCACGCCGCAGCCGCCGCGTCGACGAGGGCCCAGGTGTCGCGCCAGCGCGACGCCTCGGGACCGGTTCCCCCCACGCCGCCGAAGAGCACGACCTGCCGGGCGGCGCCCAGGTA
>JAHWKP010000029.1 GCA_019347775.1 Actinomycetota bacterium
TGCGTGGGTAGAGTCCCGTCCGTGGCCCCCGGCCCCCTTCCCACCGAACTGCGCGGCAGGAGGGTCGTCCTGCGACCGTTGGTGCTCGGCGACTTCGAGGCCTGGCGGGAGGTTCGCCAGCGCAACCGGGACTGGCTTTTCAGGTGGGAACCGAAGCCGCCACCGGGCCAGCCCGACGACACCGAGAGCAAGCCGGCGTTCAACGCCCGGTGCGGAGCCCGCGAGCGTGAGTGGCAGTTGGGCACCGGCTACGGCTTCGGCATCTTCGTCGATCGTCGCCTGTGCGGTGAGATCAACCTCAACAACGTGCAACGGGGCCCGTTCCAGAACGCCTATGTCGGCTACTGGATCGACAAGGGCTGCGCCGGCAACGGGTACGTCCCCGAGGCCCTGGTGGTGCTGGCCCGCTTCGCCTTCGAGGACCTGCGCCTCCACCGCCTGCAGGTGGCCATCATCCCGAGGAACACGGCCAGCCGGCGCGTGGTCGAGAAGCTGGGACTGCGCTGCGAGGGTACGGCCGAGCGCTACCTGGAGATCAACGGCGTGTGGGAGGACCATCTCCGCTTCGCCATCACCGCCGAGGAGTGGCGGCAGCGCCGAAGGGACCTGCTCCGGGAGTGGGTCGGCCCCGCCCCAGCCGACGAGGCCGACGCCCGCACCCTGCTGACGCTCCTCACTTTGCGCACGGTCTGGCCCGCGCACCACGGCGCGAAGCACGTCCGCATCGTGGCCGAACTCCTCGACCAGCGGAACCTCGCACTGGCCGACCCTGACGGTGTCGACGATTTGATCGTGAGCAACGCTCTTTCCAGCCTCCTCATGGCCCAGCTGGCGCAGCGGGCGGACCTGGAGGCGGTCTTCGACGACCTCTTCGACGCCGAAGGCGCCGTGCTCGAGATGTGCCCGGCGGGTGAGCTGACAGGCCCCGGTCCACTGCCGTTCGGAGCCGTCGTGGCGGCGGGAAGCGCGGCGGGCGCCTCGGTCTTCGGCTACCGATCGGGTGCGTCAGGCAAGGTCGTGCTCAATCCGCCGAAGTCTGAAATGCTCAACCTGGGACCCGACGATCACGTGGTGATGCTCTCCGGCCGCCGGTAAGACCACCGGGTGGCCAGTCGTCACCAGCATCAGGCGCTCAAGGTTCTCTACTCTTCAACTCGCGGCGGCAGAACCTGGGGGGTCGGTATGGAGCGGTCGGCCGAATTGGAAGCGATCACCCGGCGCTGGCTGAGCGCATTCACCGAGAGCGACGTCGAAGCGGTGCTGGCGCCGCTTTCCGACTCGGAAGACGTCGTGTGGGTGGGAACCGATCCGGGTGAAGAGTGGTGGGGACGCAAGACCGTCGAACCGCTGGTCCGCCGCCAGTACGATGAAATAGGCGGGTCCCTCCGAGGCCGCACAACCGGCGTCTGGGCATGGTCAGAGGGCACGGTGGGATGGGTCTTCGCGACGCGAGTTCTCGAGCTCGAGCCTGATCCGCTGCCCATGCGCGTCACCGCCGTGTTCCACTTGGAGCACGGCCAGTGGAGGGTCGTACACACCGTTTTCTCGCTCGCGATCTTGAACGAGGAATCGTTCGGCCTGGAACTGACCACCTCGGTCGATCTCATCGCTCAGGCCGTCGAGGTGGAGCGACCGGACCTTGATTCGGCGGCTGCGCCCGACGGCACTGTCACCCTGCTGTTCACAGATATTGAGGGATCCACTGAACGCAACGCGACCCTCGGCGACGGCGAATGGATGTCGTTGTTGCGCAAGCACCACGATCTAGTGCGAGAGCAGGTGGTTGCCCACGGGGGATTCGAGGTCAAATCGATGGGCGACGGCTTCATGATCGCCTTCTCATCGGCACGTCGGGCATTGCAATGTGCCACGGACATCCAGCGGGTGGTGGAGAAAGACCCGGCGCTCGACATCCGGATCCGAGCCGGCCTGCACGCGGGAGAGGCCGTCCGGTTGGGCGACGACTTCTATGGGGGAGTCGTCAACATGGCGGCCCGCGTGGCTGGATCGGCGGCAGGCGGCGAGGTGCTTGTTTCGACGATTGTGAAGGCCTTAGTCGAGTCGTCGGGCGAGTTCGTCTTCGACACGCCACGGAGCACGGAGCTCAAGGGCTTTGCGGGCACTCACGAACTGCATCCGCTCCTGCTCTGAGGATCGAGACCTTCGCTAGCCCGAGGGCGCCGGCACGGTGCCAAGCCGGCCCGACTGGAAGTCCTCCATGGCTTGAATTAGTTCGGCGCGGGTGTTCATCACGAACGGCCCGTACCAAGCGACCGGTTCCCTGATGGGCCGCCCGCCGATGATCCAGAGCTCCAGGTCCTTGGTCGCCCGCTCGTTGGCGCGAGCCACAATGGTGTCGCCGTCGCCCAACACCGCCAGCTGGCCCCTTGTGAGAGGCCGACGCTCCAGACCCACCGATCCGTCTCCGTCGAGCGCATAGACCAGAGCGTTGAACCCCGGATCCCAGGGCAGCACCAGTTCGGCTCCTGGGCTCAGGCTGGCGTGTACCACCGATATCGGCGTGTGGGTCGTGCCCGGTCCCGAGAACTCGCCCACTGAGCCGGCGATCACCCGCACCAGCGCCCCGCCGTCGGGGGAGCGCACGAGGGCCACCTCACTGCCCCGGATGTCCTGGTAGCGCGGCGGCGCCCACTTCTGCGAAGCGGGCAGGTTCACCCAAAGCTGCAAGCCATGGAAGAGGCCGCCGCTGACGACGAGTTCCTCGGGCGGGGTCTCGATGTGGAGCAGACCACTGCCGGCCGTCATCCACTGGGTATCGCCGTTGGTGATGCGGCCGCCACCGCCATGGGAATCCTGGTGTTCGAACGTCCCGTCGATGATGTAGGTGACGGTCTCGAAGCCACGGTGGGGGTGCCACGACGTGCCGCGAGGCTCGCCCGGGCCGTAGTCGACCTCGCCCATCTGGTCGAGATGGATGAACGGGTCCAGCCGGGCCTGGTCGACGCCGGCGAAGGCGCGCCGGACAGGGAATCCCTCGCCCTCGTAGCCCGAAGGAGCCGTCGTCACGCTGTCGACCGGGCGCGGCCGCAGATCGCCGTCGGCGGGGGCCGGCACTACAGCAGGAAGGGCGAGTACGTCTGGAACCGTTATGGCTGGCATCTCACTCCGCCCAACAGTTGCAGGGCACAACTCATTCCGGACGCGACAGCGGGCCTACCGCCGGCTCTTTCGCCCGGCGGTAGGCCCGCTGCTTGCTGCCTGTTCAGGTGCCTAGCCGCTCGAAGGTGACGTCCTCCGCATCGACGAACGGCGCACCGCCCGCCGGCTGAGAATGGCGGCCACTGCAGCGGCACCGGCCGCGAGGCCGATCGGCGGCATTCCGGTGGCGGCGAGGACCGCGTCGACGTCGGGCACGACCACTGTGACGTTGCCTGTGAGATCCACGTTCACCTGAGCATCACCCCGGGCCGTGGCCTGGACGCAGACCCCGGTCGCGGTGGCGGTGTTGGTAAACCGCCCCGGCCCCGAATTCTCGAGCACACGGATGCTGACCAGTAGCTCTTTGGAGCCTTTCGCGGCGATGGGGCCGATGTCGTTCCAGGTGAGGCTGTTGGCGGACTGCAAGTCAGCCGGTGGGGTGGAACTGACTATCTCATAGAGGATCCCGGACTCCACGGAGATGACGTCGGTGACCCGCACCGATGTCAGTTCGCAGTCGGCGAAGGGATTGATCACGGTGATCGTGTAGGTGAACTCTTCGCCTGGGGCCACGAACTCACGGTCGACCGTCTTGGTAACCGGCAGCGAGCACTCGATCCCGCCGGACGGCACCTTGGCCCGGGCCTCCATGTGACCGAGACGGAAGTCGACACCGCTGAAGGTGACGGCGCCCTCGTCGTCACGCTGCTCGAGCAGCGTGACCCGCACCACGTCGACCGCCGCAGCCGCCGACGTTCCGTCAGCGGCGAGGTCGGGCGGGCTGTCAGCGTCGCCGCCGATGGCACGGGGGTCCTCGCCTATCGCGATCTCGGCGACTCCCGGCACGTTGATTACCAGGCCCTCGTCACCGAGCAGGTCCTGCGTGGTGAGTTGGGTGATGGCGTCGCCCTGGATGATCCGCACGACGGGGGTCTCTGGAGACGTCGCCGCCGGACCGTAGAAGACCCAGTTGCCGGCCGCTCCGCCGACGCCGGTGGCGACTGCCTTGAGGGCCCACTCACCGAGAACCTCGACGGTGAACTGGTTGGGGGTGCCCTTGAAGAAGGTGGTCGGAGCAATAGTCGAGCGGGCCTCGGTCATGAGGCCGAAGGCCGGCCCCAGGCGGCTGTTGTCGGCCGCGGTCTGGGGGACGAGACGGGTCTGCGAAACGGTGCTGGAGACGGCGCGCTCCGGGTTCGGAGCGTCGGTGGCAGCAAGGGGAGCGGCGAAGGTGCCGTCCTCGTTCTGAGCGCCGGTGTTTACCAGCTGGGAGTCAGCGGCATAGCCGAGGCCCGCGCTGATCGGCTCGCCGAGGATGCAGCCGTCGGCGTTCCATCGGGAGACCGCTTGGCCCCGCAGCAGCGACGCGTAAGCCACCGGGTTGGCGGCCACCGGTCCGACCTGGCCCTGGAGCAGCTGCGTGGACGGCGGAGCCGAACCTTGCACCTTGGAATCCAGGATCAGCGAGTTGTCCTCGATCGGCAGGGAGTTGCCGAGGCCGACCTCGATGCCCGAACCGCGGGCGTAGCTGCGATCACCCTTCAGCTCAGGGTCGAGCTCGATGTTGGGCAGATCCGGCTGCAGGACGTTGTCGACCTCGTTGACGATCGTGCCTGGTGCGGCGTTGGGGCCGAAGGCCTCGATGGTGTCGGTGCCCATGCTCGCCACGGTGGCGGAGGAGAAGGCCTCATCGACGTTGGCGACGACGGGACCGGTCTGGCCCATCTGAAGGGCATCGACGTGAATGGCGGTTCCGGTGGCGTAGCCACTGAAGTCCGCGGTACGGAATGGAACCTGGGCGGCTGCCGGGCTGCTCGGGATGGCCCCCAAGGCCATTACCGCCAGTACCGCCACCGCCAAAACGATCCGGCTTCTTTTCATGACAACTCCTTCTGTGCCCTGGGGCTGAAATCCTGCCTGAAATCCTGCCTGTGAGGGTGGAACACTACCGGTCCTAGCCGATTCGGCGAGGGAGCAATCCAACTCCTTTAGGTCATCGGACGACTTTTGCTTTAGGTGGTCGGACGACTTTTGAACCGGATTTACGTCCGGTCTCGCTCGAATCGTGCCTGGAACCGCTGCATGAGAGGGCCAAATCCGGACAATTCCACGGGACTGCCAGGCAAGCCACCGGGCCTGTTCCGGTAGTCGGCGGGACCTACCGCGGTCACCAGCATGCAGGCGTCAGCCGTGTCGAATGCCCTAGCCACTGCGTCATCGAAAAAGGTGAGGCCCGTGCCGCCCATCCCGACGGCGAAAGCAGCCAGCTGCAGGCGTCCGGCGGCGAGGCCCGCCTCCAACTGGGCCGCCCGGTAACCCCGGTCTCCCAAACCGGCCAGAACGGCCTCAAGGTCGACGGAGTGGAAGACCGTGAAGGCGGAGTCGCCCCCGAGGGGCTGTAAGAGGCACAGTCTCTGGGCTCCGGCCCGAGCACGGTCGGCTGGCTCGGGGGACCGGACCTCGAAGTCGCGGCCGTTCCAGACATGCCGCCCTGATGCCACCCCGTTGACCGCGTGTACCGACACGTGGTGAGCCAGAAGCGTGGAGCCGGGCGTGCAGAAGTCGACCGGCGCCGGACGAGAGGCAACGCCGAGACACCAGGCGGCCACGTCGCCCGAGATGGGTTGCTGCCGGAACAACCGCGTGCTGCCCCGCCGCCGAATCAGCAGCTCGATGCTTATTGGCTCTTCGCCTGACGGCTCATCGCTGTGCGGCGGGCCTTCGATGCGGTCGGCGACGGGACGGCCGAGGCTGGCGGCCGCCTTCCTCCACCGCTCGACCTCGCCGCCGTCGGCGAGGTCGCCGGCGTGCTGAATCTGCGTGACGGCACGGAACTCGAAGGGGTGAACCGAGATCGCCTCGGCCTCGCCCGCGACCAGTTCGCGCCTAGGAGTGTCGCCGGCGGGCACGGCGTCGGCTCCGAGCGTTACGACGGCGACCGGGAACTCGCTCACCCCGTCCAGTCCGAGCTCCTCGCTGATCGCGCTGTCGACAAAGCCCAGATGCACCCGAGCGCTGACGCCCGCCGCCTCGGCGATGGCGAGCAGTTGAGCCAGGAGGCTTCCCGCGTCCCAGTACACGTGTCGAAGTCCGCGAGGCCCGTATTTCCAGCCGGTCCTCCACGGCACACCGGTCAGAACCAGCGAGACCGGCGCAGAACGCAGGCTGTCCTCGGCGACGGCTTCGGCCAGCGCCCCGCGGCGGTCGCCCTCGCGTACGGCCTCCAGCGCGAAGTCGCCCGGGTCGAAGTGGTGGATCCCGGCCGGCACTCCGTCCACGGCGCCGCACACCGCGTAGATCTCGACGGGATGCAGATTCCCAGCGGCGGGCGCGGCCCGGAAATGGCCGACCCAGCCATCGGGATCGGTTCGGATTCGGGTGACTCCGGCTGAGTAGAACAGGAACCGGCCGAGCAATGCGTCGTCGAACGTGGCGGGGCCGACGGCCGCCGTGCCGGAGAGGACGCGCGCCGCTGGTGCCTGCGAGGCGCCGAGGTCACGAGGCAGCGACGTCTTGGGCGCCGACGGGTACCTCTTGAATGGCGTGGGGCGGTTCTCCCCGTCCATCGGTCGGAAACCGGTGGGATGACCGAAGGGCTCCGCCCCGCTAGCGCCTTCGTGCAGCTTCGTGCGGGTATGGAACTCGCGGGTCGCGTCGGAGGGTGGCTGGCTCACCGCTTTATCCTGACCCGAGGACGGGATCGATTCCGTCTGTACCGGGGAGTAGCGCAGTTCGGCAGCGCACCTGCTTTGGGAGCAGGAGGCCGCGGGTTCAAATCCCGCCTCCCCGACTCTGTTACTGGCTCTTCGCCTGACGGCTCATCGCGGTGCGGTGGGGGACCCCCAACCCCCACAGCGCGGCTGCTTGCTCCGCGGCTAAAACCTTCAAGGGTGCTCGCCCAGGTCTGGGCTCCATCTAGAAGTCCTGGTTGTCAGAGGGGCGTCGGTAGGCTTGCGGGTCCAATGAAGACAGAGGTCGAGCCCCTTGAGGGCAACAAGGTCCGCCTATCGGTCGAGGTGGACGCGGGGGAGTTCGACAAGGCGGTCGACGCGGCTTACCGCTCACTCGCCAAGGAAGTACGTCTGCCGGGGTTCCGCCCGGGGAAGGCGCCGCGCAAAGTGCTCCAAGCCCGACTGGGCCCCAACGTGGGACGAGAAGAGGCGCTGCGCCAGGCTTTGCCGGGCTACTACACCCAAGCCTTGCGCGAGACCGAGGTCGATGCCATCGCTCCGCCCGACATCGACGTCAAGTCCGGACAGGAAGGCGACGGACCCCTTTCGTTCGAGGCCGTGGTCGAGGTGCGGCCCACCGTCGCCATTCCCGGCTACGACGGATTGCGGGTCACGGTTCCCTCGCCGGAGGTCACCGACGACGATGTTCAAGAACATCTCGACCGGCTACGAGCCCAGTCGGGTGAACTGCAGCCCGTCGATCGCGCCGGCGAGGAGGGCGACTTCCTGACGATCAGCGTGACTGCCGAGAGCGGCGGCGAAGTGATCGGCGGCTGGACCTCCGAAGAGGAGATGCACCAGCTCGGTTCGCAGCATCCGGTTCCGAGCCTCGACGACCGCCTGCGCGGAGCGAAGATCGGCGACATCCTCGCCTTCGAAGTCGGCGAGGGCGACGAGGCCGTCGCGGTGAGGGTCGTCGTCAAGGACATCAAGGAACGCGTGCTGCCCGAGGCCACCGACGAGTGGGCTCAGGATGCATCTGAGTTCGACACGGTCGAGGAACTACGGGCCGACATCAGGAAGCGTCTTGCCGGGCCGAAGTGGTACCAGGCCCGGATGGCCCAAGAGGAGGAAGTGACGACCGCGCTCACCGAGCTCGTCGTCGACGATCCACCCGAGGCTTTGGTGGGCTCGGAGATGGAACGCCAGCTGCATCAACTGGCCAGCCAGCTGCAAGGCAGGGGATTCACCATGGCCAACTACCTGGAGGCAACCGGCCAGACCCAGGAAGGGTTACTCGGCCAGCTCCGCGAATCGGCGACGAAGGCCGTGAAGCTCGACCTCGCCCTGAGGGCGCTGGCCGACAGCGAGAACATCGAAGTCAGCGAAGAGGACGTGGAGAGCCATCTCGCCCGGATCGCGCAGTCAGCCGGCATGGATGTCGCCGCGGTACGCCGTCAACTGGATCAGGAAGACGGAGGGGCCGCGGTACGCTCGGGTATCCGCAAGACCAAGGCGCTCGAGTGGTTGTTGGAGCACGTTGCAGCGGTTGACGCCGAAGGTCGCGAGATCGACCCTGCGCTCCTCTCCACCCCGCCGGAGCTACCACCGACGAACGAAGGAGAAGCGGAGTGAAGGCCCAACCGATGTACAACTACCTGGTTCCCACGGTCGTCGAACAGACGAGCCGCGGTGAACGGGCCTACGACCTGTACTCCAAGCTGCTCCAAGAACAGATCATCTTCCTGTCGACGCCGATCGACGACACGATCGCCAACCTCATCTGCGCCCAGATGATGTGGCTCGAGCACGAGAACCCCGACCGCGACATTGAGCTCTACATCAACTCCCCGGGGGGCGAGTTGACGGCGCTTTTCGCCATCTACGACACCATGCAGTACGTCGGCCCCGACGTGCAGACGGTGTGCTTCGGCCAGGCCGCTTCCGCCGCCGCCGTGCTGCTGGCGGCCGGCACGCCCGGCAAGCGCTTCGCCCTACCGCACGCCAGGATCCTGTTGCACCAGCCCTACGGCGGAGCCGCCGGACAGGCCGCCGACATCGAGATCCAGGCCAAAGAGATTCTTCGGATGCGCGACACCCTCGACCAGATTCTGGCCAAGCACACCGGCCAGGAATTGGCCCAGGTGAAGAAGGACACAGACCGCGATTTCATAATGAGCGCCGATGAGGGCAGGCAATACGGCATCATCGACGACGTGATCCGCAAGAACCAGCTCGCCGAAGTGCCCGTGGCCGCCGGCGTCGCCTGATCGGGACCGGGGGGAGACATGGCCAAGTTCGGCGAAGGCAGCGAGGTTGTGAAGTGCTCGTTCTGCGGCAAGACGCAGCGCAATGTCAAGAAGCTCATTGCGGGACCGAGCGTCTACATCTGCAACGAGTGCATCGACCTGTGCAACGACATCATCGAGGAAGACACCGAAAGTGACGAGCTCCAGTTCGATGAGCTTCCGAAGCCGAAGGAGATCTTCAACTTCCTCAACGACTACGTGATCGGTCAGGACCACGGCAAAAAGATCCTGTCGGTGGCGGTGTACAACCACTACAAGCGGGTGCAGACAGGCACCTATCGCGACCCTGAGATCGAGCTGGCGAAGTCCAACATCCTTCTCGTCGGCCCCACCGGCTGCGGCAAGACCCACCTCGCTCAGACGCTGGCCCGGATGCTCAACGTCCCGTTCGCCATGGCCGACGCCACCGCCCTCACCGAGGCCGGCTATGTCGGTGAGGACGTCGAGAACATTCTCCTCAAGCTGATCCAGGCCGCCGACTACGACGTCAAGAAGGCCGAGACCGGCATCATCTACATCGACGAGATCGACAAGATCGCCCGCAAGAGCGAGAACCCTTCGATCACCCGTGATGTCTCAGGGGAGGGCGTACAGCAGGCCCTACTCAAGATCCTCGAGGGAACTACTGCTTCGGTGCCGCCGCAGGGGGGCCGTAAGCACCCTCATCAGGAGTTCATCCAGATCGACACCACGAACATCCTGTTCATCTGCGGCGGAGCATTCGCTGGCCTCGAGCGCATCATCGAGTCGCGCATCGGCCGGCAGGGCATCGGCTTCCGGGCCGACATCCGCAGCAAGGAGGAGCGCGACCTCGGCGAGGTGCTGCGCCACGTGTCGCCACAGGACCTGCTCAAGTTCGGCCTCATTCCAGAGTTCGTCGGCCGGCTCCCGCTCATCGGCACGGTGTCGAACCTCGACCGCGAGGACCTGGTGCGGATCCTGGTCGAGCCCAAGAACGCCTATGTCAAGCAGTATCGCAAGATGTTCGAGCTCGACGGCGTGGAGCTCGAGATCACCGACGACGCGCTGGAGTCCATCGCCGATCAGGCCCTACTCCGGGGAACCGGGGCCCGGGGCCTGCGAGCGATCCTCGAAGAAGTCCTCCTCGAGGTGATGTACGACCTTCCGAGCCGGGACGACATCGGACGCTGCGTCATCGATCGCTCCGTGGTGCTCGACCGGATCGCACCGACGCTCGTACCCCGCACCCAGGCACCCCGCCAAACCCGCCCCAAGCGCGCCGCCAGCTAACCGCGGGTTTCCCCTGCTCAGCGGGGGGATAGGTTGCCTATATGCGCAAGATGATCAAGTGGGCGTTCCTGGCCGCCATCGCCGGAGCCGGCTATGCCGGTTACCGCAAGTACCAGGAGAACCAGGATGTCGATGCCGCCGCCAAGGAGGCCGCCAAGGTCGGCGCCGGAGCGGCCGGCGCAGGTGCTGCCTTCGGGTTGCTGCTAGCCGCCAAGGGCAAGCGCAAGGCCCGCAAGCGGGCCAAGAAGCTGGCGAAGGGCTCGGCCAAGGTCGCCGGAGTGATCCACGCCATGAGCTCCGCGGCCGACGCAGCGCGCCCCCGTCTGGAGCAGGCGCGCGACGCCGCCCGGCCGAAGGTGGAGCACGCCATGGAGGCGGCCCGGCCGAAGTTCGAGCACGCCATGGAAGCCGCCCGCCCCAAGTTCGAGCACGCCGTCGACGCCGCCAAGCCGGCCGTCGGCCGGGCGGCCGCCAAGGTCGAGAAGGCCGCAGCCAAGACTCGAGCCCGCGCCGCCTGATCTCCAGGCCGGTTCGCCGCCGGCTCTCGTTGAAGTAGACCCTCGCCGTGCGGATCGACGAGGCCCTGAAGTGGCTTGACGGCCACCTGAACCTGGAAGCCCTGGCCCGGCCCGGGCGCACTCGCACCCGCACTCCCAACCTCCACGGCATCACCGCGCTCACGGACCTGATGGGCGGGCCTCAGCACCAGTACCCCGTCCTGCACCTCACCGGTACCAACGGAAAGACGTCCACCGCCCGGCTTCTCACCGACCTGCTCGTCGCGCACGGCCTATCGGTCGGAACCTTGACGAGTCCGCACCTGGAGCGCATAAACGAGCGCATTGCCTGGAACGGCGATCCGATCCCGGACGAGGCCCTCGCCGAATCCCTGTCGGCCATCGCCCAATTGGAGCCGCTGGTGGAAGGCGACCGGCCGAGCTTCTTTGATGCCCTGGTTGCCGCCGCCTTCCGTTGGTTCGCCGACATTGCCGTCGATGCCGCAGTCATCGAGGTCGGCATGGGAGGCACCTGGGACACGACCAACGTGGCCGACGGTCAGGTAGCGGTTGTGACCGGGATCGGACTCGACCACATGGAGTACCTCGGCCCCACCCTCGAAGCCATAGCCCGCGACAAGTCGGGCATCGTCAAGCCGAGATCGACCCTGGTGCTCGGGGAGACGCGCCCCGAGCTTGTCGAGATTTTCGCCGAGACCCCCGCCGCTACCACCTGGCTCAAAGGTCGTGACTTCGACTGCGAGGAAAATCTTCCGGCCGTCGGTGGTCGGTCGGTCACCCTCCGTACTCCCGGCGCCTCTTACGAGCAGGTCCTACTCACGCTCCACGGTGGCCATCAGGCTCACAACGCCGCCTGTGCGTTGGCTGCGGCCGAAGCCTTCTTCGCTCGCCCACTGGACGAAGACGTCGTGAGCGCCACCTTCGGTAGCGCGACGTCGCCCGGTCGGTTCGAAGTCGTGGGCCAGCGGCCGCTGGTCGTGCTCGACGGCGTGAAGAATCCCGACGGGGCCCGGGCCGCAGCTTCAACTCTCACGGAAACCTTCGGCGAACGTCGCAGGATCGTCGTGTTCGGCCAACTCCGCGGACGCGAGTCCGAGCTCATAGCCCGCGAGCTGGAGCTGGGCGGCGCCCACCACGTGATCGCATGTGAGCCCGACTGGGCGCGGGCGCTTCCTGCCGACGAGACCGCCAGGGCCGTGAAGGCCGCGGGCTGCGACTCGGTCGAAGTCATCCGCGACATCGCCGCTGCTGTCGAGCGGGCGCTCGCGATGGCCGAGCCCGACGACGTGGTGTTCATAACGGGCTCGCTCTACGTCGTCGGCGCCGCCCGGGCCGCGCTTCGCGGCGACGGAGATTCGTGACGGAGGTCACCTAAAGGGCAAAAGGCCCCGTGCCGATGGTTCGAGTAACAAGGCAAGACGGTCGGCCCAGCCCCGCCCGTCTTGCCTTGTTCTTAGTTTTAGCTAGCTTGCTTCGCTTGTGAGTTCTCGGACGCTGGTTATTTGTAAGCCTGACGCTGTCGAGCGGGGTCTGTCGGGTGAGGTGCTTGCCCGGCTGGAGCGCAAGGGGCTGAAGCTCGTGGCGGCCGAACTGCGTTCGATCGACGAAGCGACGGCCGGCCGTCACTACGAGGAACACAAGGACAAGCCCTTCTACGGCGAGCTCGTGTCGTTCATCACCCGCAGCCCAGCGCTCGTGGCGGTGGTGGAGGGACCCGGCGACAATACCTGGGAGGTTGTTCGCACGGTCATGGGCCCCACCAACCCGGCGACCGCTCCGCCAGGCACGATCCGGGGTGACCTCGGCATACTCCTCACCGAAAATCTGGTGCACGGATCCGACTCAGCCGACTCAGCCGCCCGTGAGATCGGGATTTTCTTCCCGGACCTCCCTTAGTCGGCCCGAGCCCGAGCGGCTCGTTTTCGGAGCGGGGTAATTACACCGCTGTAGCGCCTCCGGCGCTGGCCGCCCGGGTTAGCAAGGGAAAGCCTTCGGCTTTCTATTTTCATTTCCCCGGAGCGGTAGCAGCGACCACCGCGTTTGTGCCCGGGATGGGAACCCCGTAGCCTTCCCGCTGACCGTGAGGTGGGGCTGTCGCCCCGCAGCTCGGATCGAGCCGGGAGGCAACTTCGTGTCAGACAACTTCCTTAGCACCATCCTCGGCCGCGACATGGCCGTGGACCTCGGGACCGCGAACACCCTTGTTTACGTTCGCAACCGGGGAATCGTGCTCAACGAGCCTTCCGTTGTAGCGATCAACGCCAAGGACGGCCGCCTGCTGGCGGTCGGGGCA
>JAHWKP010000002.1 GCA_019347775.1 Actinomycetota bacterium
TGTTTCTCGCTCTGTACGCCGAAGCGACGACGGAAGCCGACGAGGATGCGGCCGACCGACTGGGGGATGCCTGGCTCGGCGGCGGTGCCGAGGACGGGCCCGGCCGCGACCGCCGGTCGTCCTAGCGCACCAGCAGTTCGACGGTGCGGGACGACGGATGTGACGCGTGGCCGAGCATGCGCTCGGCCACGGCCGGCACAACCCAACTACGAGTGCCACGAAGGAGGAGGAAATTGATGCCCGAGCCAAAGTCCGAGCGGGTAGTGAATCCGTTTGGCCCACCGCCTGCAGTTCCCGTTTCGGGGGAATCCGATCTTCCGGGGGCCGCGTGACGACCATCGAGGACGCCAGGCGACGCCTTGTCCTGAAGGCGGCGCGGCGCTACGCCGAGGACGTCAAGGACACCCGGTACAGGGGACTCGTCCCTGATACGCGGCTCGCCGCCTTCGCCGAGGTGGCGGCCGACGTACTCGGCGTCACCATGACGCCGGCGGGCTTCGAGATCGCACTGAAGGAGGCTCTGCGGGCTCACCCCGTTCCGTATCCGACGCACTCGACGAGGACTCAGGCCGAACTCCTGCGTTCCGAATGGGCGGATCGCTTCATCGAAGCCTTCAACCAATCAGTTGGAATCGACCCGTTCAGCCGGAAAGTGTGAGAGGAGAACCATGGGATCGGACATGAGCAGAAATCCGAGGTACTCGACGGAGGCAGTCATCGTCGGGCTCGACGCGCTGAGCCAGGGACTCGTCAACTCGTTGACGACGATCATCGACAAGCTGCGTAACGGCACCGCGCCGCTCACCGACGAGGAGAACGAGCTGGTGCAGCGCATCACCGACGGCTACCGGAGCGGCAAGAAGCACGCCGGCACCAGCTCGTGAAGGTGCTCGCGAAGGTCCGGCTGGACCTCGAACTCGACATTCCCGGCCCGGTCGTCGACCCCGACGACGAGGCTGCCTACGACCGCGTCTACGAGGCGACGAAGGACATCTGCTACGAGGCGTGGCCTGCACTCTCGACGGTCGTCGTCGGGAATCACGACGTGTACATCGACGACGTAGCACTCGAGGACGTGGACGTGCACCTCTGACCGGTCCTCGCTCGCGGTCGCTCCCTTGCGGTCGACTTCCCGGCACCACGGCTCCGCGAGCGGAGCCGTGGTCGCGGGCACCGGGCTCGGCGAGACCGAAGTGCTGGGACGCACTATCCCGCGGCATGAGCACCACTCGTCGTCGGGCATTCCGCCGAACGCCCAGCCGGAGCGGAGATGGGCGACCAGCACATTTGCCGAAGCGGCGTCGACGAGACGCTCGACACCACACAGTTGGTATCGGGGGTCCGGGGTTTTGCGAAGGGGGCCGACACGCCGTCGCCACACAGCGTGGCGACGGCGTGTCGGCCCCCTTCGCCGTTTCATCGCGCGTTTATCGCGCGTCCGTAGTCGTCCGAGGGGGTCCACTCGCGTCCGACGCGACGCTCTGACCAGCCGCTTTGATCCGCCATAGTTCGGGGCAGTCCGGTCCGAGAACGTTCGCAATGCTGAGGCCGTGGGTTCGAATCCCATCACCTCCACCCCGTAAACGCCCTGTTCAGGGGCGTTTTCGCGTGTGGGGGCCGAGGCGGCGTGGGCTGAAAATCCCACATCCATCCCACGTCGCGCCATGAACCGTGCGCCGAGCTTGTCGGCGGCGGCGCGGTCGGCGTCGGTGACGGCCTGGGCCTAGATGGCGAGGGTGAGCCGCGGGTCGCTGTGGCCGAGCCTGGTTTGCGCGGTTTTGATGTCGACGCCATCGGCGACCAGGCCGGTGGCGTTGGCATGGCGCAGGTCGTGGAAGCGGAGCTTGGGTAGCCCGACAGCCCGACAGGCCGGCAGCCAGATGCGGTCACGGAAGTGGCTGTAGTCGAGCGGCCCGCCGTGGGGGGCGGTGAACACGTAGGCGTCGACGTGGGCGCCGGTGAGCTTCCGTCGGGCCAGGTGGCGGCTGAGCATCTCCATCAGCGGTGCTGGGACGGCGATGGTGCGTCGGCCCGCGTTCGACTTGGGCGGTCCCTCGACCATGACGCCGCCGGGGCCGCGGGTGCGCTGCCAAGCGACCATCAGCGTCGAGCGCAGGAAGTCGAGCCGCCCGACCTTCAGTCCGGCGCACTCGCCCCACCGGAGGCCGAGCACGGCCCCGAGGTAGGCGAGCGGGCCGTAGTCCTCGCCCATGGCGGCTGCGAGTGCGGCCAGTTCGTCGCCGTCGACGATGTAGCGCTCGTCGGGCTGGACCGCCGGGAGCTTGATGCCGCGGCACGGCGACCGCCACAGCAGTTCGGCCTCGACGGCGGCGTTGAAGATGGCCCGCAGCACGGCGTAGTGGCGGCGCACCGTCCTGGGCGCTTGGGTGGCCGACCAGGCGTTGACGACGTGTTGGATGTCCCGGCTTGTGATGCTGCCGAGCGGTCGGTGGCCGAAGGCAGGCTTGAGGTGCACGCGGATGACGGCTTCGTCGCGGGCGATGGAGCCGGGCCGCTTGGCCGGGTTGGAGATGAGCCATTCGCTGGCCCACTCGCTGACCGGCGTGAGCCCGCCGCGCGGGTCGACCCACATGCCGCGGGTGCGGTCCGACAGTTCGTTGGCCTGCCACGCCTCGGCTTCCCGCTTGGTACGGAAGCTGCGCTGGTACATGCGCCCGTGGGGGTCGCGCAGCTTCACGTCGTAGCGCGTCCCCTTGGTGGTCTCCCGTTTGTGGATGCTCATGTGCCGTCCTGGGCTCGCAGCCGGTCGACGTAACGATGCAACCCCTCGACGGGGATGCGCCGGCAGCTTCCGATGTGGACCGATTCGACCTCGCCCGTGGCCAACAGGTCGTACAGCTTGCTACGGCCGATGCCGAGCAGATCGGCCGCTTCCTCGGGGCGCAGCAACAGGCGGTCCGTCATCGCTCGTAGTGCCAAGCTCGGTGGCCGCCTGTCGCGGCGCGTTCCAGCGCTTCCGGCGGCATGGGCACGTCGGCCAGCCCGGCCAGCGGTAGACGGCCGTCAGCACCCCGCAGGGGCAGCCACACGGCGTCGTGCGGGGCGATGCCGTCCAGCAGGGCGGCGGTGGCGATGGGAACGGTGGCGTCGGCCAGGGCACGCCGGGCGGTCTGCTCGCGGCGGGCCGACGTGAAGGCGAACAGCACCCAGGTCGGTGTGCCCCGGTCGACGGCCACCTTGTCGTAGTTGGGCAGCTTCTCGACCAGGCGGCTCAGCGTCTCGGTGCCCCGGTCGTACTCAAGGAAGAACTCGGCGCGTCGGCCGTGCTGCTCCCAGATGCCCCAGCCGTCCGGCCGTACCTCGTTCCACGACCACTTCGTCGCCTCGGCCTCGGTCTGCCAGTCGAGCAGCGAACCTTCGGGGCACGAGGCCAGGGACGCGTAGATCTCGTTGATGCCGATGAGGTGGGCCAGGCGTTGGCCGGTCGAGTAGGCGATGGTGCGCTCACCTCGCCACCGCCTCGACGCCCGCTCAGGGTCGTCGCCCGCCTCACCGGCCAGGATTGCCGCACCGAGCGGCCCGACCACCCAATGCCACGGATGCGCTCCCCACGGCTCGCGCCGTGGCCGGAAGCGGTCGAGGACGGCGAGCTCGTGGAGGTGCAGGAGGCGAGCGGCTGCCCGCTTCAACGAGCCGAAGTGGAGGCGGGTGACCTGCGGCGTGGTGAGGACGCGGAAGCGCTCGACGTCGTGGAGGATGAGTCGGTCGCGTTCGGTGAGCCGTTGGGTGATTGCCCAGCGGATGTCGTCGCAGGCCCGCCGGGTAGGGGACCGAAGGACTGAAGAGTCCTTCGGGAGTCGGATTCCCGTGGTCTTGGGGCGGAAGGTGGCCTGACCTGCGGAGACGCGCCTGTGCGTGCCCACGTGTCGGGCTTCGCCGGGAGCCGGCGGTTTCGCCACCGGATTCTCGAACGGAGTCTCGACCGGATTCCCACCGGCCTCGTCGCTGCTTTGGGTGATCGTCATCTCACCCTCCAAACGACGCGAAAAACGGCCGATCGCGACACCTGCTGCCGAAGTTTCTGCCATTGCCCTCTCCCCACGCTGCGCCCCGTGGTCGGGGCGGCCACCTTCTTCCACCCTGTAAAAGACGCGCTCCGGGCCGGATCGCGGGTGAGAACTTGTCCCTCCACCCTGTAAAAGACGCGGTCCGGGCCGGATCGCGGCAGGCGAGGTGCGCGTTGTCGCGGATTTGTCATGCGCCTGTTGCGCCCTGAGCGCCCAGGAGCGGGCAAGCCGGACGCCTGCCCGCTCCCTGCGGTGCTGCCTTTACGCCGCTTGCTCGGTCGCCTCGTACCAGTCGGGCCACACCTCGACGGGGTGCATCCCGAGCGCGACGGCGATCCGGTCGGCCGACGCCATCGGCAAGCCGTCCCGCCGCCACTTGCTGACCTGCACCCGGTCACGGCGGAGCGCCCGGGCGAGGCCGCTGACGGAGCCGTAGCGGGCGACCAGCGGCTCCAGCGACAGCCGTGCGGCCGTCACGCCGCCAGCCCTTCCTCGTCGGGAAGCAGCTCGGCCAGCGCCTCCTGCATCCGCTCGATCAAGGCGTGCAGCACGCCGACGCCGCAGTGGACCGCAGCCCGCTCCAGCGCCCGCCCGTCGAGCCCGATCCCGTCGACGTCGCCGTCGAAGCGCCGCAGCGCCTCCCCGGCGTCCCGCGTGAACGCGAGCAGCCGAGCCTCCAGTTCCAAGCCCTCCTCGGTGACGACGGCGATGCCGTCGCACACCTCGTCGGAAGGCGCGTTCGTTGCCGTACCGTTACCCATGTCGGTTCCTCCTACGTAGGAATCGTCCGGGCCGGGGGCTGTTCTCAGCAGCGCCCCGGCCACCAACTCAGTGAGGTGGAGGTCCGTGGGGCGCATCTGTCGGCGGGGACCACGACCGCCTCGCTACAAGTCATACAACCTCCGCGATACGACCTTCAACCGGACCTGGTTGATGCGGCCTGGAATCGCGAAGGACTCCACCGGGATCACGTCGAAAATATCTCAATCGAGACAATCAGAGTATCCGCCGGAGTCTTCACTGCTGCTGCGCTCTGCACTTCTCCTCGATGGGCAGACACCCGGCAGGTGTGTAAGGCCAGGTGTAGACCCACGGGGAGTGGATCGTGCAAGAGCTACCAAACGACTTCGCTACAAGGCTCGAAGCCTGCTACAGGGCAGCAGGACTCTACGATCCTACGAACTATTGGGGCCTAGAGGAAGGTGCTGCGCTCTCGGCGTGTGAACTGGTGGCTGCTCGGATCGCCGGACGCTACCAGATCATTGAACCTATCGCCGTGGGCGGTGGTGGAATCACGATCCTCGTCGAGGATGCCGAACTTGGCGCAAAGCGGGCGGTTCTTAAGGTTCCTAGGCCTGTAAGCGGCGAAGCAGAACGAATGAACGGCATCCTTCTTGGTGAAGCCGAGAAGCTAACCACTCTGGCACATGAGAACGTAATTCGGATATTTACCACAGGACAGGCGGATGATGGGGCCGGTGGAACTATCCCATATTATGTGATGGAGTACATCGAAGGGAGGATGACAGCCCTCTCCTACCTGGCTGCCGATCCATCCGAGGAGAGGCTAATCACGATATTGCGAGCGGCCGTCGCGGGTGTCGCATATCTCCATCATAATGGACAGCAGCCTTTGGTCCATACCGACCTAAAACCGGATAATATCTTCTGCGATGCCAACGGTCGGATCGTGGTGGCAGATTTCGGATTTGCGAAATACCTGGGAAAAACGGGCACCACGGAAAATGTCGGAGGAACCCGCGAGTTCATTCACCCCGACCTGAGTCGTTATATCGAAGCTCTACAACCGAGCGAGCGCGACGTAGCAGAATCCAAGCGGGTTGCTGCCCGCCGCTACCAACGCGAGGATCTTAATCCTATTTGGGATGTGTATGCCCTTGGAGTAACCCTCATCCACCTCCTTGCGCTGCTGGACGAAGTGGCTCCGCGTACTGCTCGGTCTTACGAACGCAGATACCTTCGCCTCCAGGCCTATCGGATGCTTGATGGTCACGTTCAATATGCCAGACACATGAATGACGGCGTAATATTGAGTGGCCAATCGTGTCGAGCTCGGATACCTGAAACTGTACTCGGGCTTCCGGAGAGCGCTCTAGGCGAACTTGCCTATCATGACATTGGCGAAGTTCTTATCGATATTCGAAAGTTGTGCGGTGAAATTGACCTGTTGAAACAAGTACCAGAACTCCGTCGACATCATGCGGAGATGGTACATGCCGCCAGCCATGGACCGATTCCATTTACGCAGCGCATCCAGCGTCTGGTCGAAACGCCTGAGGTTCGAGCACTTGCCAGCCTACCGCAGCTCGGCCTCGTGAAGCTGGTCTATCCCACCGCGACGCAGAGTCGTTTTGAACATACCCTTGGCACCCTTGGCATGACGTGTCGCATCATCCGCGCACTGTACGACGATCCCAGCAATCCCCTCTTTCGGCAAATTATGAGCGCTAACGACGTAGCGAGGGGTTTGGTTGCCGCAATTCTTCATGACATAGGGCATTATCCGTTGGCGCATGACCTTGAAGAGGCCGACGGGGTGTTTGGGCACGAGGACCGCGGAAAATTCATGCTTACGAAGCAGCTGTCGCCCGAGTTGGCGTCCACTTTGGCTGAAGAATGGGGCTTGACCAGCGAAAGCATTGCTGCCCTTCTTTCGGCGAAGCACGGACAAGGATCGATCCGAGATCAAATCCTGCATAGTGCAATCGATGGCCCAATAGATGCCGACAAGATCGATTACATTGTTCGTGATGCCGAATCGCTACGACTGCCGTATGGTGCGGGAATTGATTACGTAAAACTCTTGCAGACGCTGACCACCGTCGTGACCGCAACGGCAACTGGTAAACCGATTGCAGGAATTGGTATACATGAGAAGGGCAGGATTCCTGCCGAAAGCGTCGCTTTTGCTCGGTATGCTTTGTATGGCGCTGTATATTGGCATCGGACGCATCGAGCCGCCAAGGCAATGCTCCAACGCATGGCCTATGGTGTACTTAGCCTTCAGTATGACCTACGAGGTCGTCAGAGCTATAAAGGATACCTGCGATCCCAGTTGTATCGGGCCTGGCAGCAAAAGAGTGCGGCGCCCTTCTCGGATTACCGGGAAGAGCGAACTGAGTTGCAGTTGGCAGTAGACGTCGCCGGACCAGAGAGTGAAGCGAAGGACGACAAGGGTGAAAAGTTCGATTCTGCGATTAGCCTAACCGCTTCGGCAGGACAAGTAGATCCCGGCTCGGTCGGTATGCTTTCGTGGCTTCACGCCCGCACGGATAGCGAAGCGAAGTATCTCGCAGATGATCTGCTGAACCGGCGGCTTATGAAGCGGGTTCTCGTCTGTTCTCATATGCGGGTTGATAGTCGGATTCGATGGGACGACGTGTACCGAGTCTTTGGCACCGTAGGTACGGATTGGCGAGCGCGCCTGCGCGTGTCGGAAATTCTTCGTGAGTCGTTGATCGAGTTCGTGAAGAATGCTTCCGTACCCGTCATTGCTCCTGGATCGACCGTCCATGCGGTTGAGAGTCGAGACGCCTTCGTTCGCGATGCCGCATCGCGAGCCATGATTTTGGTTGACATGCCGCCGTTCAAACGCGGGTCTCAGGGAGGCCTCAGGTTCCTTCGGGAAGAGGAGTGGTCGGAGGAGGTTGTTGATTCGCTGCGAACGGATGCCGTGGAGGACTCGCCGGTGTGGAACGCAATTAGTGAACAAGGTTATCGCGCAAATGCGAAGCTCCGCGTATACTGCGACGCTGATCATGCTCCATTTGTCCGCGCCGCTGTTCCTCGTGATGCCTTCGAGGATCTTGTCAATGAGGCGATTGTGCAAGCTCTTAATTGAGAGGATTGATGTCACCTACCTGGACTTGGTGAGCGTTGCGAATCTTTATGAGCCGCGCGGATTGCCTGCGGACACGGAGTGATACCTGTTTCGGTACCAGGGGCGGTTGGAAGTGCGGGTGGGGTGAACGGCGGGAGTCCTACACTGGAGGCATGTCGGTTCTTGGGCAGCCGGGCCAGCCCCACCTCCTCGTGTCCGAGCCGGAGGACGGATTACGCCGTGCCATGTCGCTGCCTGCCGAGGACGACTGCGGCGTGGGCGACGTGTCCGACGAGGAGGGGCAGGTGTTCTACGAGGCCTTGGTTGAGTGTCGAGCAGCCGACCCGGCGCACAAGGACGGACGATGACAGACCAACACGAATATGAAGTGATCCTGATGCCCCAGGCCGAGGGTGGCTTCACCGTCTCCGTTCCCGACCTCCCCGATGTGATGACCGAGGGCGACACTCGGGAGGAGGCTCTCGCCATGGCCAAGGACGCCATCGAGGGCTACCTGGAGGCCATGCGTGACCAGGGCTGGGACGTCCCTGTCACGGTTCACGAGCGTGTCTTCGTGCGGGCGGTGTGAGCGACAAGTTCCCCGCCGTCAAGCCACGCGAGCTGATCCGAGCGCTTGAGAAGGTCGGTTGGCGTCTCGACCGCACCCGCGGTAGCCACCACATCCTCGTCCACCCGGTGCTGCGCAAGGTCGTGCCAGTGCCGGTCCACAATCGGGACCTCAAGCCAGGCACCCTGGCCGGCATCCTGCGCAGCACTGGCCTCACCAAGGACGAGCTCCACGAATTGCTATAGAGGTGAGGAGAGCGATGAGCCTCAAGACGTGGGCCAAGAAAGTGCTGAGGCGGCGGGGTGCCGCAGAGCGGGTCGACGAAGTGCAAGACAGGCTCCTCGCGGTCCCGGGTCTGACGCCCGCTCGCCGGCCGAAGCAGCCCGCCGGAAAGCCGATGAAGACCAAGGGAACGGTCTCGGACCTGCTGCCCGAGCAGCGCCGTTGACGACCGAAACAGCCTCCACTTCGACGGCCCGATGGGGCGGTTCCATCCCACATTTATCCCACATCCGCCTGAATCCGAGGCTGTCCGTGAAGATGCGGCAACGCTGTGACCTGGGCATTTAATCCGCAAGCGTCCGCTCATTTCCATCTTTTCCCATTCGCAATGCTGAGGCCGTGGGTTCGAATCCCATCACCTCCACTCGCCTAGTGCTCTGTAGGGATCGCTGGGCGGCTGAGCCATCAGGCTCGGCCGCTGTCGCGTCCGCAGCAACACCCGGCGACCTACACCTCGATTACGTCGACAAGGCCTTCGAGCACCCGGAAGTCGTCAGACGGAATTTCGGATCCTGTCACCTTCAACGACCTCCCGACGGGACACAGCTACTCGCACGATGGCGGGATGCCATACGCCCGTCGCTCAGGGGAGGCCGAGGGGCGATCGAAGAAGTACCCCTGCGCGAAGTCCGCGCCCAGGCGCATCACCTCGATGACCTCGTCCGCTTCCTCGACGCCCTCGGCGACGACCGCCGCGCCGATCTCGCGTGCGAACGAGACCAACGAGGTCGCAAGCGCTCGCTTTCCGAGGTCGTTGTGGATACCGGACACGACCGACCGGTCGAGCTTCACGAAGTCAGGCCGCAACAGAAGTATGTGTCGCATGCTCGAGTACCCGGCGCCGGCATCGTCGACGCCGAGGCGCAACCCGAGCGAGCGCAACGGCTCCAGCGCCTCCCGCAATCGCTCGTAGTCGAGGATCTCTTCGTGTTCGGTCAGTTCGAGGGAGATCCGCTCCAGTGGCCAAGGAGCGAGCACGTCGGCAAGCGCGCCGCTTGTCATCGTCGTGGCCGAGAGGTTGAGCGCCACCGACCATTCCGGCGGGAAGGACGGCAGGACGCGCAGGGCCTGTTCCAGCGCCTGCAGTTCGAGCTCGGCGCCCATGCCGAGGGTGTGCGCCTCGCTGAACCAGGCGTCCGGAGGCATCGACGGCTCGCTGTGGAAGCGGGATAGCGCCTCGACCTCGACCACGACGCCGTCGGGCAGCGACACGACCGGCTGGAACACGATCTCCAACGTGTCGCCCGCCGACAGCACTCGGCGGACGCGTCGGGCGTGTTCCTCGCGTTCGCGTTCTCTGAGTGCTGCGTCCCATGTCGTCTGGTGGTCCAAGACCCCCGCGACGCCGGCACGGTAACCGATGGCGTGCCGGGCGGCGCTCCATCGTCGAAGCGCGAGCACCCCGGCGGACAGCCCGGCGATCTGAAGTGCGAGGATCACGAGAGAACGTCGCGAGCCTCCCACTTCGGTGAAGAGGCGGCAGTCGCCTGCAGCCCAACTCACGAAGAGCATCAATGCTCCGGCCAGCGTTGCGAAAGCAACGGCAGCGCGGTCGCCGCGTGGGAGCGGATCAGCGCGACCTGGGCCTCGTTGCACCGGGCTCGGACCTCCGTTTCTCCCCCGGGAGATTCGCCAGAAGAACGGAGAACTGCCCCTGCGAGAGGGGCGGCGAGAAGTCGCATCCCTGGGCGGGACGACACCCGAAGTGATCCCCGGCGCGATCCCGACGCGGACCGGCACGCGACGCAACGATCCGGGGTGATGACACCCGCGCGCGGCGACTGTCAACGCCCGTCCTCGTCATTGTGGAAATGGCCCGCGGTCCGGCGGGCGGCCGGCGTCGACTCCTGCCAACCTCGGTGACGGTGCAGTCACGAAGAGCAGGATCGCGGGCGATGGCCCAGGCCATGGTCCGACGCCAGCGCGAACTCGGCTTGGCCCAGCGGGAGGTTGCCTTCCGCTCAGGCGTCTCGGTTGCGACGCTCCGCAAGATGCAGTCGGGCGCACCGGCGACGTTCCGGCCGCAGACCTTGGCGCGCGTCTCGGAGGCGCTCGAATGGCCGTCGAATGCCTTGCTGCTCGTGCTCGAAGGAGGACGACCTCCGCCCGCTCGACGTACTACGACGACCGCCGGCCGCGAGGCCCGTCTCGCCGCCATGTGCGCCCGGCTGGCCGCGCACGAATTCCGCGCCGTGGAGCGATTGGTGGAGGAACTCCTGAAGGGAAGTCGTGCCACCGAGGCGACCGATCCCAGCCGCACCGGGTAGCGCTGCCTGATACGTCTCCATGGGACGCCGCTCGGCGAGGCGGCAACGACATGATCTCGTGTCGAGGCAGGCGCTTGGCTCCGCGTCGGCCGGTCGAGTCGCCGCACTCCGGGCGCGGAACGTCGATCGTCACGACCGTATCTCGACCCCATCTCCTACAAAGTAGCGCTAGTTTCTCGTTGCTTCGCTGACTGGCGGGGACCACTCGCCGGACCGCGCTCGGCCGACGGAGCCGTCCGCCCCACAAGGCGGGAACTGCTCGTGTCGCGTGCTTCGAGCGGAGCGACCGGGGTCGGCCCCCGACGGTTGACAGCCGCATGTCGGTATGCCTTGCTTGCTGGGGAACGCCGGGGGGCTGCTGGGCACGTCACCCGCCGTCCAGAACGTCCGTGACGAGGGGGGCGGCGCCACAGCCGGTCAGCAGGCACCTCGCTCGTCGCATCCGAGGAGACGAGCATGTCCGAGACCAAGTTGCCGCAATCGTCGTCGTCCAGTCCTGTATGCGCGTGGAACGAGTGGGACCCGCTGGAGGAGGTGATCGTCGGTACGTGCACGGGCGCCGTCGTCCCGCCGTGGCACATCTCCCTCGCCGGTGCTATGCCGAGCGAGAGCGAGGCGTTCTTCAAGGAGCACGGCGGCACACCGTTCCCCCAGGAGCGGATCGACGCCGCCAACCGCAACCTGGCAGAGCTGACCAGCCTCCTGGAGTCGGAGGGCGTCAAGGTGCGGCGGCCGAAGCCCGTCGAGCAAGCCTTGCCGTACGCGGCGCCCGACTGGTCGAGCCCGAGCGGCGTCTACAACGCCATGCCGCGCGACCTCATGCTCGTGATCGGCGACGAGATCATCGAGACGCCCGGGGCTTGGCGCTCTCGCTACTTCGAGTTCAAGTCGTTCCGCGACCTGCTCAAGGAGTACTTCCATGCGGGCGCCCGGTGGACGGCCGCTCCTCGCCCCGAGCTCACCGACGAGCTCTTCGTGCAGGACTACACGCCGCCCGCGCCGGGCGAGCCGATGCGCTACGTGCTCACGGAGTTCGAGCCGGTGTTCGACGCGGCCGACTTCGTCCGGTGCGGTTCCGACCTGTTCTGCCACCGCAGCAACGTCACCAACGCCGCCGGCATCGAGTGGCTGCGCCGCCACCTCGGCTCGGAGTTCCGCATCCACGAGATCGAGGTGGAGGACACGATGCCGATGCACATCGACTCCACGTTCATGCCCATCGCCCCCGGCAAGGTCGTCATCAACCCGGACCGCGTCAAGAAGGTCCCCGACGCGCTGCGGCATTGGGACATCCTCGTGCCACCCCGCCCCACCATTCCGGACAGCCACCCGCTGTACATGAGCTCGAAGTGGATCACCATGAACGTGCTCATGCTCGACGAGAACCGCGTGGTGGTGGAGGAGAACGAGGAGCCTTTGATCCACGCCTTCAAGGAGTGGGGCTTCACACCGGTGCCGTGCCCCTTCCGGGACTTCAACTCCTTCGGCGGTTCGTTCCACTGCGCCACGCTCGACGTGCGGCGCCGCGGCACGTTGCAGTCGTACGTGTAGCAGCCACGTCGACGAGGTCATCCCGGTACGCCCGACGGGATTCGAACCCGTACCATCCGGTTTTTAAGACCGGTGCTCTGACCGCTTGAGCTACGGGCGCGTGCCCCACAACCGGGAGTTGTGGCCTCCCCACGGAGCCCATAGCGCCGGCACATGAGAGCCTCCCCCCGGCGCAATCGGCATGATACGGGTCGTCCTTTCGCCAGGCAAGGGTGGAATAACCCGACTGCTACCTTTCCGTCCGAGGGGGAGTGGCATGGTGGACACACCCGGGCGCCGGCCGTCGTACGAAGGGCACGGCATCGAACGCAAGTGGCAGGAGCGCTGGCGGGAGGCCGGGTGCTTCGCGGCGGGAACGCGAACGGAGAGCCTGCGCCAGTACCACTACCCGGCCGGCCCCTTCACCAACGGGCGCTTGCACCTCGGCCACGTCCGCACCTTCGCATTGGCCGACGTGATGGCGCGGGCGGCTCGCCAGCGCGGTTACGACGTGCTCTACGCCTTCGAATGGGATGCATTCGGCCTGCCCACCGAGTTGGTTGCCCAGGAGCGTGGCGTCTCCCCTGCTGCGTTGGCCACAGAAGCGGCTGCTCGCATGCGCGCCGACCTCGAGCGACTGGGGCTCAGCGTCGATTGGAACCACGTCCGGCTCACCTGCGACCCCCGCTACTACCGCTGGACGCAGTGGCTGTTCCTCCGAATGCTCGAGCGAGACCTCGTCTACCGCGGCACGGCGATGTTGAACTACTGCGTCACGTGCGAGACCACGCTCGCCCACCTCGAGGTGGAGGAGGGGGACTGCTGGCGCTGCCACTCACCCGTCGAGCGCCGCGAGCTGACCCAGTGGTTCATCCGGCTGGGCGACGCCAGCCGCATCTTGCTCGACACGTTGCCCCGCCTGGAGGGGTGGAGCGAGACACTGCGCAAGTTGTTGGCGGGGTTCATCGGTGCCGTCGAGGGCGCCGAGGTCGACGTCGAAGTCGATTTGCCGAACGGGGGAAACGGCGTGCTGACCGCGTTCGTCCCCGACGAGCCCGCCGTGAAGCGGATCGATGCCGTACTGGTCGCCCCCGGACACCCCGATGTCGCCCGTCTGCTGCGGGGGAGCGGCGTCCCCGATGCCGAGCGCCTGGTGGCCTCGGCGGCCCTGCGTCGACGACGGCGCGAGGAAGTGGCGGACGAGACCGTCGACACCGGGCTGCGGGCTCGGCACCCGGCATGGCCCGAGCCCCTTCCCGTGCTGGCGTCGTATGCCGTCGACCCCAACTTCGCGGGCGGCGTCACCGTGCGACCCGCCCCCACGGGCGTCGAGCTCCCCGTGGCGCGACGACAGCTCCACCACCGCGTCCAAGACTGGCTGGTGTCGCGCCAGCGCAGTTGGGGGACGCCGCTGCCCGTCGTTTCCTGCCCGAGGTGCGGCGAGGTGCCGGTGCCCGACGAACGGTTGCCGCTGGAGCTCGAGCTCGACGACGCGGGCTTGCGTCGCATCGGCGAGTCCCCGTGCCCGCGCTGCGACGGCGCCGCCACCCCGGTGGGCGACACGCTCGACTGCTTCTTCGACGTGGTCTGGGCTATGACAGGGATCTGCACGACGCTGCCCGACGACGTGGCCACGTTCTCGAAGGAAGCCCGTGCGTGGGGATCGGTGGACTGGTTC
Organism: Actinomycetota bacterium; assembly: GCA_019347775.1. Taxonomy (GTDB): domain Bacteria; phylum Actinomycetota; class Acidimicrobiia; order Acidimicrobiales; family JAHWKP01; genus JAHWKP01. Next base: position 14,195 of record JAHWKP010000002.1, read on the forward strand.
CACAACGGCTTCGATTCCTTCTTCTACGCCCACCTCCACCGCTTCATCGGCTACGTGCTCCACGACCTCGGGATCACCGACGACCCCGAACCCGTCCGCAATTTCCACGGCCATGCCATGGTCAAGCTCGACGGGCGGAAGATGAGCAAGCACGAAGGCAACACGGTCGATGCGGCGACGTTGCTCGACGACCTGGGCGCCGATCTGCTGCGGGTCCAAATCCTGTGGGCGGCCAATCCTTTGCAGCCGGTGGAGTTCCGGCCCGAGCGCGATGCGCGGGCGGAAAGCCTTCTGCTCGGCATTCGCAAGCTCGTCCTCGACAACATCGCATTGGTGCGGATCGGCATCACAACCGATCACCGGATACCGCAATCGCCCGCCGCTCTTGAAGCAACGGAAGCGACCGAACAGGTGGTCGAGCGCGTCACCCGTTTCGTCGACTGCTACCGCCCGGGCGCCTGCGTCGAAGATATCAATCGCTTCTGCAACCGCCTCGCCAAAGCCCGACGTGCTCTCCGGGCGGCGGACGGTGACGCCTCCCTGGTCCACGCCTTCGGCCGGGGCGTGACGACCCTCGTGCAACTGCTCCAACCGTTCGCCCCGCACCTGGCCGAAGAGCTGTGGGAATCCCTGGGAATGGAGGGTCTCTTGGCCCTCGGGCCGTGGCCCGGGGAGTAGGAAACGGCCGGCCTCTCGGCGAATTCTGTTGTATAACGGCGCGGTTTTCCGAATAGGCGTTCAACGCCGTCGGCGCGGTAGGGGGGGCCTCAGTGCGGCACATCGGTTCGGGGGAAGGCAGTCGCCGGCATGCGAGCACGCCCGCAGGGGGGCGACGGTGAACGCCGTCCGGGCCGATGCCCTGATCGAGGAATCCCGCCGTGCGGCTCGGCCGCACACACCGGCTCGCACCGACATCTGGCCGCCGCGTGAGCGCTACGGGTTGTCCCGGCTGGAGCTCAGCGCCGTGCGGCCCTCGTCGGCCGACGACGTGCTGGGCCGGTTGGTCGACCGCCTGATGGCCATCGCCGATGCCACCTGGGCGCTCCACCGGGGCGGTGTGGATGCGCCGGTTGCCGAGCTGGAGCTCTTGGCGGCGGGCGCCGGGACGATGCGGCTGCTCGGTGCGGCGATGGGCGGCGACCTCCAGCACTTCATGGCCGAGCGGGCCGACGCCGTGGCTCGCCAGGACTGGGACACCAACGCCCGGCTCACCGCGGGGTGCGACGACCACCGTCTGGTGGCGCTCTACGGCCCCTTGCACACGTGGAGCAACAAGGGCGACGGCTTCGGCTTCAGCGCCGCCGTCGGCGTACGCGACGACAAGGCCGACGCCTTTGCCCGTCGCGTGGAAGGGACGATCTTCTCGGCCGCAGACCCTGTGGGGCGCGCCACCGGTGGGCAGCCGTTCGAGCTGGTGCACGTGCCTGCCTACGTGATCACCGACTTGGTGGGGTGCGGCGGCGAAGCCAACACCTTCCCCAAGCACTTCGCCTACTTCATGCCGGAGGACGGCCGGGTCCCCGATCGCGACAAGACGATGACCGTGGTGTTCCGCAACGTCTACACGCAGCAGTTCCGCGAGGTGAGCGCCCCGGTGGCGGCCGCGGTCTGCGAGGGGTGGACGGATCTCGACGCCGATCGGGTGGAGCGAGCACTGCTCACGTGGCTGCGGGGCCACGACATCTCGCACTTCCTGACCGAGGGCGGCGCCGTCCCGGATCACCTCGGCGGATGGCCGGGCTTCGTGCGGGGGACGCTCCAGGAGACCTTCGCCGATGTCGTCGGCTTCCTGCTCGCCGGCACACCGTCGACGACCGAAGTTGCCGATCTCACCGTCGACGACCTGGGCCAGGCCTTCATGGGCGAGGTGCTGCGCTACTTCCGCCGGGGCTGGGGCTGGTTCCCCGACTCGTGCGCCGCCCAGTTGGAGCTCGCCTACCTGGTCGACGCCGGATGGCTGCACGTCGAGCTGCCTGCGGGCGGCCCCCCCGTGCTCCAGTGGGAGGCCAAGTCGTTGCACGAGGGGCTGCGGGAGCTCGGTGAGCTGCTGGTGCTGGCCCTGCTCCGTGGCGATGTCGGCGCCAAGGACTGCCTGCGGGCGTACTGCGTCGAGCCCCGCCCGGCGTGGCTGGCGCAGTTCGAGGCCGGGCTGCTCGACGCCACGGCCCATGTGCCCGACGGTCTGTACTACACCTTCCTGCCGTGAGCGACGCGCCCGACGAGAGCAGCCGCGGCAAGCGGGTGGTGGTGACCGGCGGTGCCTCGGGAATCGGCCGCGCCATCGTCGAGCGCTTCGCCCGAGCAGGCGCCAGGGTGGTCGCCTTCGACTGGGACAAAGCCGCGCTGGCGGCCCTCGACGTGGCGGGCGCGTCCGGGCAGCACGTCGACGTGTCCGACCCCGACAGCGTGGCGTCCGCCTTCGCCACGCTCGACGACGAGTGGGGCGGTGTCGACGTCGTCATCGCCAACGCGGGCATCAGCTCGCGCGTCGGCGTCCTCGACCTCACGCCCGCCGACTGGCAGCGCATGCTCGACGTCAACCTCAGCGGCGTGTTCTATGTGGCCCAGGAGGGTGGCCGCCGGCTCATGGCGTCGGAGGCGGGCGGCGTCATCCTGGTGATGGGCTCGACCAACGGCATCACGGGGCACCCCCACTACGCGCACTACAACGCGGCCAAGGCGGGTGTCATCGCGCTGGCCAAGACGATGGCGCTGGAGCTGGCACCCAAGGTCCGCGTCAATGCCATCTGCCCGGGCTATGTACTCACCGACATGCAGCGAGCGGAGTACACCGACGAGATGCTGGCCGTGGTGAACGAGGGGCTTCCGTTGAAGCGCCACGCGTCGCCCGACGAGGTCGCTCGCCTCTTCGTGTTCCTGGCCTCCGACTGGGGGGCGTACATCACGGGCCAAGCGGTCGTGATCGACGGCGGCGAGCTGGCGTAACGGCGCCGGGCAGGGCTATCGCCGGCTAGGTGCCCGCGGTACGCTCGCGCGCAGTGAGAGCCCTCGACCGGGATGTCGCTCACGTCGACTCGACGTCGGCCGTCCTTCCCGGGCAACACGTGTGCAGCATCGTCCGGCACGGCGACCGGCTGGCCGATCGGGTGGTTGCCTGGGCGCGCGAGGGGTTCGCGGCGGGCGAGCGCGTCGTCTGCGTCGACGGCGAGCGCGACGAGTTCCTCCAGTGGTTGGCCGACGGAGGCGTCGACTACCCCTCGCTCCTCGCCGACGGCAGCCTCGTGGTGGTGCGCCCGGAGGACGCCTATCTCGTCGACGGCGCTTTCGACCTCGACCGGCGCATCGCCCTCCAAGGGGCGTTCGTGAAGCAGTCGGTCGCCGACGGCTACCCGGCCGTGCGTATGTCGTCGAGGGCCGTCGTCGCCGTCGGCGCCTTCCCCGACATCGCCGCCCTGGTGGAGTACGAGACACGGTTCGAGGCGCTGTGCCAGGAGCTGCCGGTGTCGGGCCTGTGCATCTACGACAGCGACGCTTTCCTCGACGAGCTGCCGCAGTTGACCGCCTCCCACCCGCGCGCCGTCGCGGACGACCAACTGCGTTGCTGGATGGAGCGCGGCCGCGTTCGCCTGGCGGGCGAGGCCGACGTCTCCAACGCCGACTTGGTCGCCAACGTCCTGGCGCACACGGTGCCGACCGACGGCTCACTGGTACTCGACGTCGGCGCATTGTCGTTCATCGATGTGGCCGGGGTCAGCGCCTTCGTCTCGACGGCCCGCCGGCTGGCGCCCGCGGCGCGCGTCACCGTCGTCAACCCGCCCCCACACCTCCGCACCATTCTCACCGCGCTGGCGTGGGAGGACGAGGTCGACGTCGTCACCGGGACGGCAACGTGACGAGCACGGCAACCCTCAGCCGTGACCAGGGCCCGGGCGGCGTCTTCCGCCACGAGGCGCTGCTCTATCGAGGAGAGCGGGAGTTCGCCCGGGGGGTCCTCGCGTTCGTGGAGGACGGCGTGCGGACGGCCGAGCCGATCCTTGTCGTGGTGAGCGCCCGCAAGATCGCACTGCTTCGCGAGGCGCTGGGAGGCGACGCCGACCGGGTGGAGTTCGCCGACATGGAGGAGGTCGGCCGCAACCCGGCGCGCATCATCCCGGCGTGGCGGGACTTCGTGCAGCAGCACCTCACCGAGGGGCGGACGGTGCGCGGCGTCGGCGAGCCGATCCATCCCGACCGCACCGAGGCCGAGCTGGCCGAGTGCCATCACCACGAGTCGCTTCTCAATCTGGCCTTCGACGACGCACCTGCGTGGCATCTGCTGTGCCCGTACGACGTGAACGCGCTGCCGGCCTCGGTCATCGACGAGGCGCACCGCAACCATCCCTACATCCGCGATCAGGATGCGGAACGGGCCAGTGAGCACTACGTGCACGCCGTCGAGCGGCGCGTGCCGTTCGAGGGGCCGCTGCCGCCGCCGCCCGCCGATGCGCCCGGCGTGTCGTTCGGGACCGGCCGTCTGGACGGGCTGCGCGGGTTCGTCTACAGCGAGGCCGCCGCCGCCCGCCTGCCCGGGGCCCGCACCGACGACCTCGTGCTGGCCGTGAACGAGGTGGCGACGAACAGCCTTCGCTACGGCGGTGGGCAGGGCATGCTCCGCATGTGGGCCGACGCCGAAGGCCTGGTGTGCGAGATTCGCGACGGGGGACAGTTCGCCCAGCCGCTCGTGGGACGAGTGCGGCCGACCGGCGAGCGCATGGGAGGCCGAGGGCTGTGGCTCGTCAACCAGCTCTGCGACCTGGTGCAGATCCGGTCCTCGGACGAAGGCACCGTGGTCCGGCTGCACATGTGGTTGCGCTGAACTCTCGCTGCGACCATCAACACGGCAACCGTGGTGGCCGAGGACGACAAGGGCACCGGCCTCCTCGACACCGCCATGGCGACGGTCGAGGTGACCGATCCGCGGATCGCCATCGACAAGTCGGCGGACCCGGCGTCCGCCACTCCGGGCCGGACGGTGACGTATACCTATGTGGTGACCAACCCGGGGGGCGGCGCGCTGCGCGATGTGCGGGTGAGCGACGACAAGTGCTCGCCGGTCACGTTCGCAGGCGGCGACGCCGACGGCGACCGGCTGCTCGACGTCCGCGAGACGTGGACGTACAGGTGTGCGCAGGTGATCGACTCGTCGGGCTCGTCGCTGACCAACATCGGCACGGTGACGGCGACGGACCCGACGGGCGGCACGGTGTCGGCCGACGACAGCGAGACGATCAGCATCGTCCTCGGGGCCACATTCGAGCGTACTCGTGAGGGGCTCGGCGTGGAGCTGCCGCGGACGGGGGCCGGGGTGGCGGTGTGGGCGCTGACCGGGCTGGGGCTCGTCGTGGCCGGCTGCGGCTTGGTTGGCGCAGGACGGCGAAGGAGGCCGGCATCGCCCTGACCTCCGTGCGAGCGGCGTTGACGGTGGCGGCGGGGGCGTCCGTCGTCGCCGCCGGCGCGTTCGGGTGGTACCTGGTGGCCGCCGAGGACGAGCGGTCGGCCGCGGTGCAGGAGGCGACGGCGACCGAGCGGTACGTTCGGGAACTCCGGTCCCAGCCGGCGCCCGCCTCGCTGCGGCGGACCTCCGACGAAGACCTGGTGGCGCTGGGGGAGCGGTTCTGCGCCGGGCTGCGCCGCACGGGTAGCTCGCTGCGGGTGGTCTTCGAGGACCAGTTGGCGGGGCGGGTGTACGACGGGCAGAGCCAGGTCGTCTCCGCCGCCCGCCGCCACCTGTGCCCCCACCTCCCCGACCGCGACGACTGATCCCTACCGTTCGGGGGACCAGAACGGGAGTTACGCGTGAGGGCTGCGCAGGAGGCGGGCGCCGGGGCCGTCGTCGTCGAGGTGGAGGGTCTTCTCCAGGTGGACGACGGTGCCTGCCTCGGGCTTGGAGATGAACTCGATGCGGTCCACCAGCGCCCGCATGAGCCCGACGCCCCGGCCTCCCTCGGCCGACAGGTCGTCGCCCATGTTGCGCAGGGTCTCGGAGTCGAAGCCGTGGCCGGTGTCGACCACTCTGATGACGCAGGTCTCGCCGTCGACGGTCACGTCGACCCGGTACTCGTCACCGGGCCCCGAGTGCTCGAGCACGTTGGTGCACGCCTCGGTCAGGGCGATCTCGATGTCGCTGGTGCACTCGGCCTCGACGCCCACCTCGTTGAGGGCGTCGCGGCAGATGTGGCGGGCGATCGGGATGCTGAGCTCTTCTCGGGGGAGGACCAAGCCGAGCGTGATCTCCACCAGAGGCCTCCTCGGTCGGGCGAGTGCCGAGCATTTCCCCCTCGACAGCCTGCCTGACACCTGCGCCTAGGCTCGCAGCGTGGACGCCCCGCCCCTGTTCGACCTCGACACCGGGCCCCGCAGGGTCAGCCTGGTCAAGCTGAGCGGGGAGATCGCCCGCTCGCTGGCCGGCATCGGCCGGGTGGCCGTGGAGGGGGAGGTGGTGCGGCCCAGCCGCCATCCCGGCGGGACCTACTTCACCCTGCGGGACCGGGCGTCGCAGCTCTCGGTGCGGTGCCCGGCCGCCAAGCTGGCCCGCTGCCGGGTGGTGGCGGGGGAGCGGGTCGTCGTCACCGGGACGGTGGCGTGGGTCAACGAGCGGGGGCAGCTTCAGCTCGTGGCCGACGAGGTCAGCCCGGTCGGGGAGGGCGCCATCGCCGCCCTGTTGGAGGAGGTGCGGGGCAGGCTCGTGGCCGACGGGCTGCTCGACCGGCCCCGCCGGCGCATCCCCCTGCTGCCCGCGGTCATCGGTGTGGTGTGCGGGTCGGAGGCGGCCGTGCGGGCCGACATCGAGTCGGTGGTGGCGGCCCGGTTCCCGGGCTATCCGGTCGTCTTCGCCGAGACCAACGTGTCGGGGCCGGGCGCCGCCGACAGCATCGTGCGGGCGCTGGAGGCGCTCGACGCCCGTCCCGAGGTGGAGGTGGTGATCCTGGCCCGAGGCGGGGGCGACGCGGCCCAGCTGCTGCCCTTCAGCGACGAGGTGCTGTGCCGTGCGGTGGCCGACGCCCGCACGCCGGTCGTCTCCGCGGTAGGCCACGAGGGCGACCGGCCGCTGTGCGACCTGGTGGCCGACCTGCGATGCGGCACGCCGTCGCTGGCGGCGTCGGCCGTGGTGCCGTCGAAGGTGGAGCTGGAGGCGGGGCTGGCGACGCTGCTGACCGAGGCCGCGGCGCTCGTGGAGCGACGAGTGGAAGCGGCCGACGAGCGTCTGGCCCGCGTCGACACCGGCGTCGCGCTGACCGCCGGGCTGCGAACGGCCCACCAGCGCCACGAGCGGGCCGGGTCCCGGCTGGCTCTGGTGCATCCCGCTCGTCGGGTCGCCCACGCCGCCGAACGCCTGGCCGCCGCCCGCCGCCACCTGGATGCGCTCTCCCCGGTTCGGGTGCTGGAACGGGGCTACGCCGTGGTGCGCGACGCCGACGGCCGAGTGGTGCGGGCAGCCGAGGCCGTGGTGGTCGGCGCACCGCTCGACGTACAACTGGCCGCGGGCCGCCTGGCCGCACGAGTGGAAGAGGTCACGCCGTGAGCGCCGACGACGAGCCGACGTTCGAGGAGCTGGTGGCGGCGCTGGAGGCGATGACCGAGCGCATGGCGTCGGGCGACATCGGCATCGAGGCCGCCGCCGACCTCTACGAGCAGGCCCAGGCCCTCCATGCCGAAGCGGCCGAGCGATTGGCCGGGGTGCAGCAGCGCATCGAGTCGCTCACCCCGCCCGACGACTGACGATGTCGCCGTCAACATTCAACTGACACGCCAGCAATAGCTGAGCGTAGGGTCCAGTGAAGGGGGGACGGCGGATCACGGCGCACTCACGGTCACGTTTCACTGGCCTTCGCACCAGGTGTCCACCCTTTCGCTTCGCTTCGCGGGTCAACTCGGCGACCGGCATGAACGAACGGGGATATCCACATGAAGCGTTTCAGCGTACGGGCGCTCGCGGCGGCCGTTTTCGTTACCGGGCTCACCCTGACGGCGCAGCCCGCGCACGCCCATACAGAGTCGTGCTCGGGCGCCGGGTTCATGGGGACGAACTTGGTCTACAGCGTTGGATTCGGACCCTCCGCCACGGGTGCTGTGACATTCAGCTTCTCGGCCGGCGGGTGCGTAAGTGGCGGTAGCATGATCAGCGGCGCATTTACCGCCAATGCAGTCGGGAACTACTGCGAGCACTCGACGGGCGAACTCTCATTCGGCCCGGACACGCTGAGCTGGGTCCACGTTGGCAAGGTCATGATCTTGTCCGGCTCTCACGGCGGTGGCGTTCTTATCGTCGAACCGAACTCATCTGGGGGCCGGGACTGCGTGACCGGCGCAACGCAATTCTTGGTGAGCGGCTCCATCAGCACCGTGTGAGACCGAGGGCAGCGCCCTGCGCGGCCTGGTTGGTCCGCTCCTGGCCGGGCCAACCAGGTCGAGGGTGACGTGCGCCGCCCGGTGTGAGGTCGAGGTGCTGTCGCCGACGCGGGTGCTGGAGCGCCGCCGCGGCTCGCCGCGTTGGACGACTGGCTCCACCTCTACAACCATCATCGGCAGCACACCGCCGTCGGCGGCCCGCCCATCAGCCGCGTCAACAACCGTGCGGGACCTTACATCTAGCGCCGGTGCAGCAATGCATCGAGACCCTCACGCCGCCGGCGACTAACCGACGTCATTGCAAGATTGCATCGACAGGACGCCAGTCGCCCGGCGTACTGGTCAGCGAAGGGGGGCGCGGGATCAAGGCCGGTCATGGCCACGCTTCACGGCCTGCACCACGTTTGCCCGCAACTTCCTTCGGATTCGCCGGTCGCACGGGGCGACCGCCGTCCACGAAAGGGGATAGTCCAAATGAAGCGTTTCATCGCAGGGGCGTTCGCCACGGCCCTCCTGGTCACCAGCCTCACCGTGACCGGGTCGCCGGCCTACGCGCATACCGAGACATGCGCCGGTTCTGGCTCCTTGGCCACCGGCCCGGTGTACCTCGTTGGACTCGGCCCGTCGGCTTCAGGTCCGGTGACATTTACCTTCACCGTAGGCGCGTGCCTTGTCGGTGGTGACACCACAGTCAACGGCACATTCAGCGCCAACCCCGTCGGCAACTACTGCGAGTACTCGACCGGCACAGTGACAACCGGCACCGACATACTGAACTGGGTCAACGCCGGCTACGTCTGGACCTTCACGGGCACGCACGGCGGCGGTGTCCTGGTCGTCGTTCCCAACTCATTCGGCGGGCAGAGCTGCGTGACCGGCGCCACGGACTTCCTGTTCGTCGGCTCAATCAGCACGGGTTGACTCGCGACCGCGACCGCGCTCCGTTGCCGCGTGGCCGAGGCAGGCGCCTGAGTGGGCGCGGCCGAGGAGCGCCTGACCCGGATCGACCACGGGTGGATCGCTGGTGGCCGGGCTGCGGACGGCCGACCAGCGCCACGAGCGGGCCGTGTCGTGGCTCGCCCTCGTCCACCCCGCCCGTCGGGTTGCCTATCCGGCCGAGCGGCTGGCGCCGCCCGACGCCGTGGCGGTCGGTGCGCCGGTCGACGTGCAACTGGCCTCGGGCCGCCTGGCCGCAAGAGTGGAAGAGGTCACGCCGTGAGTGGCGACGAGGAGCCGACGTTCGAGGAACTGGTGGCGGCGCGGGAGGCGCTGACCGAGCGCATGGGGCCGGCGACATCGGGATCGAGGTGGCCGCCGACCTCTACGAGCAGGCCCAGATCCTGCACCCGGGCCAGGCCGCCGAGCGCCCGGCCCGGGTGCAGGAGCGCATCGAGACGCTCACGCCGCCCGGCGACTGACGCTGTCGCCGTTCACATTCGACCGACACGACACCACTAGCTGAGCGTAGGGTTCAGTGAAGGGGGACGGGGGATCACGGCGCAGTCATGGTCATGCTTCACGGGCCTTGGCTCCAGGTTGCCCGCCATTCCGCTTCGGCTTCGGCTCGTTTGGCCTCCGCCTCCGCCTGCGCAGCGGCCTGCCGTTCCGGAGTTTCCTGGTGAACCGCCTGCTCAACCCGCCTCTCGCGGGTTGTAGATCGCCTGGTACATCGTCTCGTGGCAGAGCTGCCAGTCGAGCCGGTCGGAGTGCTCGAGGCGAAGCCAGCCGCTGACTGCTCGGGCTCCACGAGACGTCGAGCTTCTCCTGGACCAGGGCGCGCCGCTCGCCGTCGAGGGCGATCCCTCCCGGGCGTCGGCCGGAGCCGCTCGCGGGCACGCGCGTGGGCAAGGTCGCTGTCGTAGGCGCCCCGCTCGTGAGGGCCGAGGTTGCGGCGCAGCCCCCGGCTGATCGTCGACGGCGAACGACCGAGGCGGCGCGCGTTTCGAGGATCCCGGAAAGGCCTCCTTGGTGCGTTCCGGGCGCTTCCCGCCTGGGCTTGCTGCCGGCTCGAGCAGTGTGAGATCCGTGGCGGGTGATCGGCGGTTAGCCGCATCTGCCCCCGCCACTCTTTGGCTGCAGTTCCAAAAATCCGCCGGAATCTTCCGATTCTTCTGACACCTTCTGACTAGTCAGGCGTAGACACCAGTGAAAGGCAGCAAGGCCGACCTGAATCCGTCGGAGCCGGGGGATGTGGATCTCGGAGACGCGCTGGGGGGACGCCGCACGGCCTTTCGTGCAGAACCGCTGATGGCTCATCCGAGCCGGAACCCATCGAAAGGAACCATCAATGAAGCGTCTTATCGCGGGGGCCTTTGCCACCGCCCTCCTTGCCACCGGCCTGTTCATGTCGGCGCCTGCGACCGCCGCCACAGACGTCTGCGTCGGTGCTGGTGTTGCCAAGACCGGCCCTGTCTTCTACCCGACACTCGGCGCATCGGCGTCAGGTGCCGTGGAGTTCAACTTCGCCGCTGGCGGATGCCTCAGCGGGGCCGCCACAGTCAGCGGCTCGTTCAGCGACAACTTCCCCGGCAACTACTGTGGTCACTCGGAGGGCACAGTCTCCGTCGGTGGTAACAGCCTGAAGTGGAAGAGCGCCGGGTCTGTCCTGGTGTTCACAGGCGCAGGCGGCGGCGTCGTGGTGGCTGTCCCCAACGCCCTTTCGGGCCAGAGCTGCGTGAGCGGCGCCACAGAGTTCCTGGTGGCCGGCTTAGTGGCCTCGGTCTAACCCGCCACACTGTCGTGTGGAGAGGAGGCCCCGAAAGGGGCCTCCTCTCCGCGTTTCGGGCCGATCGCAGTGCTTGGCGCGCGGCCGGTACGAGGTGATTGTGCAATCGAGGCGAGAAAGTTTGACACGTCCGCCCGAGGTGAGCGTAATAACGTTGGAAGAGGTGACGCTGCGCATCGAACGCGCCGTTCACGCCAGCTTCACTGCTACGTCGACCGCACCTTGCGGCTTCGCTCCACAACACGCGGTCACCGAGGCGTCATTCGGTCCTATGGCCAGGAGATGAGTACGAGAGGCTCGAACCGTCACAGCACCGCACTTTCGTCGTCTCAATCGAGAACCCCTACTTGACCCGCAGAAAGCCGCTCGCCATGTCCACGAGATACGCCTGGTCACGTTTGCTGCTCGCCTTGCTCCTGGGCGCGCTGGTCGCCGTGTCACCCACAGCGTCATCGAGCTCCGCTGAACCGGCATCGGAGATCAAGCTCGTCGGCGCCATCGAGCGCACGCCTGCCGAGGCGCTTGCCATCTTCGGCAAGGCGATCATCCCCGACGGCCCCAACGATCCCCGGAGGTTGTTCGCAGGCACGATGCTGGCCTTCCCGGAAGTGCGACAACTCTGGCAGTTCTGGCAGTACACGGCGCCAGACAGCACAAAGCGAACTGCCGTCGCCATCCGCAGCCTCGACACGCTTCGCATCGACAGGACACTCACCTTCCGCGGGTGGCTCCTGCGGGGCACGACCACCGCACCGAACGGCGAGTTCATGCATGCGATCGACCCCGGCAAGCGCGTGTTCTTCATCACCATGGCAAGCGTGGTGGAGAAGTTCGAAGTCATCGAGTTCGACTTGAAGACGCTTGCGGAGACGCGGTGGCCGGGCTTGTTCCCGGGTGATGGTGTGTCCGCTTTTGCAGGGCTGCGGCTCGGCGCCTTGGCGTACGACCCCTTCTCGAACGCGGTGCTCGGCCTCGCGGGCGGGCCCAGCGGCGGCACACCGGGCAACGTGAACACGTATCTCCTGCGGCGTGAGCTCACGCCCACGGCCACCACCACAGTGCGACAGGTCGGGTCGTGCACCGGGCCGTTGCCGTCGACGGACTTCAGCACGACGTACGGGATCCAGATGCTCCTGGCCGCAGATTTCCTCTACATCCCCTGCCATCGGGCGGGTTACGCCGGGGCAGTGGTCCGGCTCCCCCGCGCCACTGCCTTCACGCCCGGGTCCCTCGAAGATGTCGCCGTCGGTCCGGTCTATCTGGAGGCTGCGTTGGCAGACCCGCCCAGTGGCCGGTTGTTCCTGATCACCATCAAGGGCGAGATCTGGGCATTCGACACTCGTACCATGTCGTACGTCGGCGTCATCAGCGCCCATGCGGCCGCCCCGAGCAACGTGGCCGTCGGCTACGGCCTCGACCCCGAGACGGGGCGGTTGTTCTTCCAATCGGCTACCTACGGTGTCGGCATAGCAGAAGGGCGATTCTTCCCCATACCCCAAGCGCTGACGCTGCCGACCGCCAGGTTCCCCGGCAAGGACCGCATCCTGAGTGACGCACGCACGGGGCGCTTCTTCGTGCTGACAAAGCCGGGGACTGCCCAGGCACCCGCCTACGACGTCTACGCGATGCCGCCCACCCCGCGCCCCCCGGCGGCGCCGGACCCGGATCGCAGCACGATCGACCGGGAAGAGCAGAAGGGCGTCACCGTCTCGCGGTACTTCGCCAACAGCGGCGGCTACGGCTTCCGTGCCCTCCTGGCCAACGGCATCTCGACCGTTGTCCCTGCGCCGACGGCGGGCGTGCTGGCCCCGACGGCCATGGTCATCGCCAAGCATGTGAACTCCAAATGCGGCTTCAGCGACCGCGAGATGGCTGCCGGCCGCGTCCTGAAGGCCGAGTACGACGGCGGGTCGACGGCGGCGGCAGCGATCGCAGTCGGGGTGGACGAGCGGACCAAGCTCGACCTGGAGCGACCGTCGCGCTGCGACTTCACGGTCAAGGACACCAGCCAGGAGCGCTTCAGCGGCATCTTCTCGACGTTCCCCGCCCAACTCGGCCCGCACGACAAGGGACCCGGCTGGAATCGGGATCCAGCGTCTTGCACGTCGAGCGCAGGCGAGGAGGAGGGCGCCAAGACGGCATCCGGCGACGACCACGGCCAGGCCCCCCTTGGTGCGAGCAAGGTGGAGTGCCCCGTCCCCGGCGCGGGCACGCTGAACGCATCGGCCGAGGGGTCGATGGCGGGAGGAGTGGCCGTCGGCAAGGCGCACAGCCAGACGTCGATCAAAAAGACGCCTCGCGGAGTCCTTTCGGAATCAACTGCAGTGGCCCGTGACATCGACATCGCCGGGGTGATCAAGATCGATGAGGTGAAGTCGGTGGCCACGTCGCTGGCCAACGGGCGACCGAGCGAGAACGACCTCTCCACGCATGTGATCTCGATCTCGGGCCTCGAGATCGCGGGCCAACAGGTGTGCCCGAAGACATGCAGCGACATCGCGGCGGCAGTGGCCGAGCTCAACCGGGCCGGCGCCGGTCGAGCGCAGTTCCGGAGCGCGTCGGGCGTCGATGAGGACCTTCGTCGAGGGACGCCGAAGGGGGCGCTCACGGCGGTGCAGAAGTCGACCGAGCGGCAGGCGTCGGACCAAGCGCTCGTCGGCGACTTCACCACCGAAGTGCCCGCCCTCGAGATGGTCGTCTTCAACGACAACACCGAGTGGGGCCGGGCCCGGCAGCTTTACCAGTTCGCCGGCGTGGCGACCGTTGCCGGCTACACCATCGCCCTCGATCCGTCGGGCGGAGACGGCTTCTTCTCCGACGACGCCAACGGCGGCGACGACGACGGCAACAGCGAGTTCTTCGGAGACGCGGGTATCGCCGGCTTCGAGGCGGGCTCCGGGTTCGACGGCGCCACGAGCGAGCTCGCCGGCACGTCGTCCTCCGACGACGGCGACGCTGGGAACCCCATCGCCCAAGCCTTCAGGGCGCTGGCGCGAGGCATCCGTTTGTTCTTCACGAACCCCCGCCACGCCCTCCTGCTGTTCACCGCGTGGGCGTTGTTCTCGCTCCCGGCCGTGCTTTCCCGGCGTCGGCGCCTTCTGGCGTCGGCTCGAGGGACCTGATGCGACCCGCACGCGGCGCCATGCATGCCCAAGAAAACCGACACGGCGTGCCTTGTCGAGCGTAGTTACCTGCACGAGCAGCGGCCCTCCGGCCTGCCCGCTCCGGTTTGAGGAGATGTCCTGGTGAACACCACTTCGTTGCGGCCTTGGCGATCCAGCCTGCTCCTGCTTGCGGGGCTGGTTGCGCTGTCGGTGATCGCCATCGAGCCTCCCGACAAGAAGGACGGCGACAGCGAGCTCGTCGCCGTCGCCCCTG
>JAHWKP010000030.1 GCA_019347775.1 Actinomycetota bacterium
TTTGCCGGATCATCGCCGATGCCGTCACGGAAGGCCGCTTCATCGCCGAGCGCCGCGGCGGATCGTCGGTCCCGGTGCCCACGGAGGCACCTCCCCGCCCGCCGGCTCGCCTCGTCACCGAGGACACCGCTGCCGGCTCTACGCCGGTGCAGCACGCCGACGACCACGGCATGAACCGTCCGCCGCCCGATCACGGCGAGTCCTCCACGACTGGACCTCCGACCACTGCCGGTGCCGACGGCGCCCTGCCGCCCGGCGAAGAGTCGCTGGAGCCGGATCCCGCCTTGAGCCCCGAAGAAGTCCGCACGGCACAGGAGGAGACCCACGACTCGCGCCACGACCCTTCCCGCAACGACCCCTCGACCATGGCCGACGCGCCGGCGACCCAGGATGAGGGCTCGCCCGAGGAGCCGCCGACCCAGGCAGGAGCGCAGACAGATGGCTGATTTCACCGCCAAGGACGTGCAGCGCCTCCGGCAGTCGACGGGCGCCGGCATGATGGATGCGAAGAACGCGCTGGCAGAGGCCAGCGGAGACTTCGAGCGGGCTGTCACCGTGCTGCGGGAGAAGGGCCTGGCTTCGTCGGCCAAGCGTTCCGATCGGGAAGCCGGCGACGGTGCCATCGCCACCGCGGTTACGCCTGAGGGCGCGGCCATTGTGGAACTGCGCTGCGAGACCGACTTCGTCGCCAAAAGCGAGGACTTCGTCAATCTGGTGAATCGCCTGGCCGAGACGCTGGCGTCCGAGGGCGAGGCCGGTCTGGCCAAGCTCGAGTCCTCGGTCGAGGATCTGAAGATGACTCTCAAGGAGAACATCTCTGTGGGTCGCACGGTCCGGTTCGAGCCCTCCGAAGGCGCCGTGGTCGACGCATACCTTCACCGCCAGAGTGGTCGTGGCAAGAATGCCGTGCTCGTCGAACTCGACGGCGGTTCCACCGAGCTTGCCCACGATGTGGCACTGCACATCGCATCGAGCCGACCCCGCTTCATCTCCCGGGATGACGTGCCCGCCGAGGAGGTGGAATCCGAGCGCAAGACGCTGGAGACCATCACCCGCAACGAGGGCAAGCCTGAAGCCGCCCTCGAGAAGATCGTCGAAGGCCGCCTTCGGGGATTCTTCAAGGACCTGTGTCTGCTCGAGCAGAGCTTTGTAAAGGACGAGAAACGGACCGTCTCCCAGATTCTCGGAGATGTCACCGTCACCCGATTCGCCCAGGTGGAGATCGGCAGGTAGTTGAGCCCTCGCTCCCGGTGGCGCCGGGTCGTTCTGAAGATCTCGGGGGAGTCGCTCGCTAGCGGCGACTCCGAGACCTCGATCGACCGCGCCGTCGTCGAGCGGATGGCTGCCGAGCTCGCCAAGGCTCGTGAGGAACTCGACGTCCAGGTCGCGATAGTCGTCGGCGGCGGCAACATCTGGCGCGGGGCAGACGACGGCATCGGCATGGATCGAGCGACGGCGGACCACATGGGAATGTTGGCCACGGCGGTGAATGCCCTTGCCATCCAGGACTCGCTGGAGCGGGCAGGACAGCCGACCCGGGTTCAGACCGGGATCGAGATGAAGGCCATGGCCGAGCCCTACATCCGCCGCCGGGCCATCCGGCATCTCGAAAAAGGCCGGATAGTGGTCTTCGCCTGCGGCACCGGCAATCCCTATTTCACGACCGACACCGCCGCGGCGCTGCGGGGCGCCGAGATCGAAGCCGATGTTGTCCTGAAGGGAACGCACTCGGGCGTAGATGGCGTCTATACCGCCGATCCCCGCCTCGACCCAGCCGCGACGCGGATGGACTCGCTGAGCTTCAATGACGTGATCTCGAAGGACCTGAAGGTGATGGATCTCACGGCCGTCACGTTCTGCAAGGACAATGACCTACCGGTGCTGGTATTCGACATCACGACGGAAGGCAACATCAGAACCGCGCTCTCGGGCGAGCCCATAGGTAGCCTGGTCAGTTGAGGGGAGGGCCGCTATGGACGACACCCTGATCGAGACAGTCATATCTGAAACACGCAGCAAGATGAGCAAGGGCGTCGAGCACGCTCAGGCCGAGTTCTCGTCCGTGCGTACCGGCCGGGCTTCGCCCGCCCTACTGGAGAACCTCAAGATCGATTACTACGGCTCGGAAGTCCCACTCAAGCAGCTGGCCAGCTTCAGCGTGCCCGAAGCTCGGCTTCTGGTGATATCGCCGTTCGACAAGAGCTCCCTGAGGTCGATCGAGAAGGCGATCATGAACTCCGATCTGGGGATGAACCCGTCTAATGACGGCTCGATCATCCGGTTGAACTTCCCGCCACTCACTGCCGAGCGTCGGCAGGAGATGGTGAAGATGGTTCGGCACAAGGCTGAAGAGGCGCGCATCGCCATCCGCAACATCCGCCGAGCTTCTCGCCAAGAGCTCGAAGCCTTCGAAAAGGAGGGCGAGATGTCCAGTGATGAGCTGGAGCGGGCGGAGAAGGAGCTGGATCGCATAACCCATGACTACGTGGCTGAGGTCGATCGCCATCTCCAGCAAAAAGAGCAGGAACTGGTAGAGGTCTAGCGATGGCCGACGACGACATCGACGACATCGACGAGACCGGCGACGAGCCGGTGAGCGAGGGCCCCGCCAGGCCCCGCGGAGAGGGCGTCCGCATAATCGGCGCCGAAGAGGCAGCCGCGGCGCTCGAGAGTGGCAGCGCCAGCCGGCGTCAACCTGAGGACGCTCCCCGTTACGGGGATCGTCCGGCACCTCCCGACACGTCTCGGGTCCAAGGCTTGTCGAACGATGTAACCGACGAGCTGACGGCGCGGACTCGGCCGTCGCCGTGGGGGCCGCGAGAACAAGAGCGTACGGAGGCGCGCGAGCCGGGCGTCTCCTCCACTCAGCCGCTTCCGTTGCGGTCTGAGCGCCCGAGGATCGACAGCCCCCGCGCGGACGAGAGACGTCCCGAGCGCGAGCGACCCGAGACCGGCGGCCGCGGTGGCCAGGAGCCGGGACCGTCGGGCCCCCCGAGCGGCGGCACCCCCGCGCTTCCGCATTGGACCGAGCCCCCGACCGGGGAGGTCCCGCGGATCCTGCCCGGCGCCGGTGAGGAAGCCGATGAAGCGGCGGCCGGCGGCGGCTCCGAGCGCACCAGCCCCCGCTGGCGTGACCAGGACTCCGATTGGGCGACCGCTGACTTCGACGACGTATCCAATCTGGCCGACGAGCCCGCTGACCTCGACGACCAGGCCGGGATGGACCCGTTCGAATTCGCGCCCGATGAGCCCGTACCGACGCCGGGACCCGTGCCGGTGCGAACCCGCATGCGCCCCCCGCCCTCCGGCGGACCCGAGGGCTACCACCCTCAAGGAACCGATGCCGAGGGTGTTGTCGCCGGGGACCGCCCGGTCGGCACCGCTATCGCCACCGGGGTGGTGGTGGCGGCCGTTGCACTGCTGCTGTTCCGTGCCGGCCCTGGACCGACGCTCGCTCTCGCTGTCGCCATAGTCGGCTTCGCGGCGGTGGAACTCTTCGCCGTGCTGCGCAAGGCCGGTTACCGGCCGGCGACCCTTCTTGGCATCACCGCCACCGTTTCGGTGATGCTGGCCGCCTACGCCAAGGGCGAAACCGCCATTCCGTTGGTACTCGCCCTCACGATGATCTGCTCGCTGCTGTGGTTCATGTTCGGAGTGGTCCGGGCGAGGCCGACGATCAACGTCGGTATGACGCTGCTGGGGGTGATCTGGGTCGGATTCCTCGGATCGTTCGCGGCGTTGTTGCTGCGAGCCCCGAACCGTGAAGGAATTGCGTTTCTGATGGGCGCGGTGCTGGCGACCGTCGCCTACGACGTCGGCGGTCTCTTCATCGGCAGTCGTAGCGGACGCACGCCACTCGCACCCGGAATCAGTCCCAACAAGACGTGGGAGGGCGTGATGGGCGGCGCCGGAGCGGCGCTCGCGGTCTCGGTGCTCATCACGGCCAGGGTCCACCCGTGGGACCTCGGCAGCGCTATCGCGCTCGGCATCGTGGTCGCCTTCATGGCACCCCTTGGCGACCTGTCCCAGTCGCTCATCAAGCGGGACCTGGGATTGAAGGACATGGGTACGATCCTGCCGGGACATGGCGGCGTGATGGACCGGTTCGACGCGTTGCTGTTCGTTCTGCCCGCGACTTACTACCTGGTCCGCCTGCTCCAGCTCGCCTAGTGGCGGCGAAGGACTCCGGGCCCCAGCCGGAGGTGCGGCGGGTTTCGATCGCCGGCTCGACCGGCTCCATCGGCAGGCAGGCGTTGGAGGTGATCGCCGCGGCGGGCGGTCGTTTCGAGGTCGCGGCGGTCTGCGCTTCGCGATCGTCGGACCTGCTCTCCGAGCAGGCGAAGGCTTTTCGTCCCGCGGTCGTCGGCGTAGCCGATGCCGAGGCGGCGGCCGGGCTGGACCTGCCGGCGGGCACGCAGGTGGCCGTGGGTGACGAGGTGCCCGATGCGATAGCGGCCGAGTGTGACGTCGTGCTGAATGCGGTGGTCGGATTCGCAGGGTTGCCGTTCACCTTGGCGGCCTTGGCACACAATCGGCGTCTGGCTCTGGCGAACAAGGAATCGCTCGTCGCCGCCGGTCCGTTGGTCCGGCGGGCCCGGTCGGGCAGCACGGGGGAGATTCTTCCGGTCGACTCCGAGCACGCCGCCCTACACCAGTGCCTGGCCGGCATCCCGCCAGGCGCGGTGGCCCGGCTCGTGCTGACGGCGAGTGGCGGTCCGTTTCGTGGCTGCGCGCGGGACCAATTGCGGTCGGTAACACCCCGGGATGCGCTTGCCCATCCCACCTGGAACATGGGCGACAAGGTCACCATCGATTCGTCGACGCTCATGAACAAGGGACTCGAGGTGATCGAGGCCCATGAGTTGTTCGACGTGGCCTTCGACGCCATCGACGTCGTTCTGCACCCGCAGTCGATCGTGCACTCGATGGTGGAGACGACTGACGGCTCGACGGTCGCCCAGCTGTCTCTGCCCGACATGAGACTGCCCATCGGTTACGCCCTCGGCTACCCCGAGCGCTTGAACGTTGCCTACGGGCGAATCGACTGGGCGGAACTCGGGAGCCTCGAGTTCGGTGTGCCCGACCGGTCCGTGTTCGTATGCCTGGAATTGGCTTACGCGGCAGGACGGGCCGGCGGTAGCTGTCCGGCCTGGCTCAACGCCGCCAACGAGGTGGCGGTGGAGGCCTTTCTCGCGGAACGCATCCCGTGGTTGGGCATAGCCGACGTAGTCGGAACGGTGGTCGAGGGCTGGGATGGAGGCGGTCTGGCGAGCGCTGAAGAGGTTCATCAGGCCGACGCTGAGGCTCGGCGCTTGGCTCATGCGTCCATTGAGCGCCTGACCGCGGCTTGACGGCCTCGGATTTGGGCGACGATGGAGGCCACATGAGCACGCGCGAACGAAAGCGGCGGTATGCCAGCCAGGCCGGCGATGGCAAGACCCAAGGCGATTTGGCCCTGAAGGACCCGATGTCGTCGAACGGGGCCCCGATCGATCCGGACAAGGCGGCGCGGCAAGTCGGGCTTCTGCGGCTGCTCGTCGGGCTAGTCCTGGGGCTCGGCGTCGCGGCCGCTCTGGGCGCGCTCGGAGGCGTGCTGGTCATCTTGGCCGTGCTGATGATGATCGTGCTCCACGAGTTTGGGCATTTCGCCACGGCCAAGTTGACCGGCATGAAGGTCACGGAGTTCTTCGTCGGCTTCGGCCCGCGGTTGTGGTCGGTCCGTATGGGTGAGACGGAGTACGGCGTGAAGGTGCTGCCCCTCGGGGGCTACTGCAAGATCCCGGGGATGACCAATCTTGAGGAGATTGATCCCGCGGACGAGGCCCGCACCTATCGCCAGCAGCGGTTCTGGAAGCGTTTCTTGGTCGCCGTAGCCGGTTCAGCGACCCACTTCATTCTCGCCTTCCTCTTGCTCTACGGCGGCCTCCTCTCGGGCGCCATTTTCCCGATCAACGCCGAGCCGCTGGCCACTGTTGCAGAGCTCACAGATCTGCCCATCGATGGCCCCTCTCCGGCCGAGCGAGCTGGCTTCCAGGTCGGCGACCGCATCGTCGCCGTGGACGGCGACCTTGTTGCTGGCTGGGAGGAGGTCCGCAGCTACACGCTGGCCCACCCGGGCGAGGAGATCGAGTTCCTAGTCGAGCGTGACGGAACCCGCGCGACGTTGACGGCCACCCCCATAGACGGGCGGCGGGTCGTGGTCGACGGCGAGCCGGTGGCACCGCCGGACGGACCGGCTGTGGGTCTCGTTGGCATAGCGCCGGCATGGGAGACCTACGGAGTGGTCGCCGCGGCTCCTGCCGCCGCCGCGGAAGTCGGAGTGGTGACGGGAGAGACACTGAAGGCGCTGAAGCAGCTCGTCATGCCCTCGGGGGTGTCCCGATACATCGACCAGCTGCAGGGCGACGAGACCGAGTTGGGCGACCCGCGGTTCTTGTCGCCGGTCGGACTGGCCCGTGTTGCCGGTACAGCCGCGGAGAGCGGCATTGGCACGGTGCTGTTCCTGCTGATCGCAATCAACATCTTCGTCGGCATCTTCAACATGCTTCCGTTGTTGCCGCTCGACGGAGGGCACGTGCTGATCGCGGTGTACGAGGGCATCCGGTCGCGGCCGGGCCGCCGCTATCACGCCGATGTGTCGAAACTCCAGCCCGTGCTGATCTTCACCTTCTTGCTTTTGGCCGCCCTGTTCATCACGGCGCTGTACCTAGACATCGTCAGACCACTTCAGTTCCAGTGATAGAGAGGCGCCCCACCCGGCAGGTCATGGTGGGCAAGGTTCCCGTGGGTGGAGGCGCGCCGATCTCGGTCCAGTCGATGACCGTCACCAAGACGGCCGATGTCGACGGCACGCTGGCTCAGATCTATGCGCTGGCCGGAGCGGGGGCCGACATCGTGCGCTGCACGTGCAACGAGGAGGCTGCGGCCGAGGGCCTGGCTCGCATCGTGCCTCGGTCGCCCGTGCCCATCGTGGCCGACATCCACCACCAGTACCGCATGGCGCTGGCCGCGCTCGACGCGGGAGTGCACTGCCTGCGACTGAACCCGGGGAATATCCGCAAGCCCGAACACATCAAGGCGGTCGCCAGCGAGTGCAAGGACCGGGGTGTACCAATCCGTATTGGAGTTAACGGAGGCTCCTTGGATCCGAAGCTGTACGAGAAGTACGGCGGTCAGACGCCCGAGGCGCTGGTCGAGTCGGCCCAGACCGAGCTGGCGTACTTCGCCGCAGTGGGATTCGACGACGTGAAGATCTCGGTGAAGGCGTCCAACGTGCCGCTGATGATCGAGTCGTACCGGCTGCTGGCTGACACCGTCGACTATCCGCTCCACCTCGGCGTCACCGAAGCGGGCCCACCGCCGGCAGGGCTGGTCAAGTCGACGGCCGGGATCGGGACGCTGCTGGCCGAGGGCATCGGCGACACCATCCGTTATTCGCTCACGGCCGACCCGGTGGAGGAGGTGGTGGCGGGCCGCCAGCTGCTGGAAGCCATGGGCCTGCGGGAGCGGACCGGAATGGATCTGATCGCCTGCCCGTCGTGTGGGCGGGCCGAGATCGATGTCATCGGTGTGGCCAAAGAAGCCCAGGAGGCTTTCGCCAAGGAGGAGCTGCCCATCCAGGTCGCCGTCATGGGTTGCGTTGTCAATGGTCCGGGCGAAGCCCGGGAGGCCGACATCGGTATCGCTGCTGGGCGCAAGCGGGGCCACCTGTTCGTGAAGGGCCAGGTCGTGCGGGTCGTGCCCGAAGAGGACATGGTGGAGGCACTGCTGGCCGAAGCCCGCGCGCTGGTCGAAGAAGGCGTTGAAGCCCGCCTGGCCGCGGCCGACTCCGGCGCGGCAGCCGAGGCCGAGCTCGACCGCCAGGCGCTGCTGGAGTCCCAAGGCGACGACGCCAACAACTCGGAAGAACGGATTCAGCTGATCCAGAAGCGGGTCACCCAGACCTGATGGCGGGTACTCCCAGTCCCGACAGGTTGATCTTCGTGCGGCACGGATCACCGTTGGTCGACGTCGAGCAGCCGGCGAATACGTGGCCCTTGTCGGAGGAGGGGAGAGCGGCGTCGGCACGATTGGCCGAGAGATTGCGCCTGCATGCGCCCGATCTCTTCGTGTCGAGCGCCGAGCCCAAAGCGTCGCAGACGGCGTATCTCTTGGCGGTGGCGCTCGATGCCGACTTCCAGACCGCCGAGGGATTGGAAGAGCACCACCGCAGTAAGGCCGGTTATCTCGACAAGGGCACGTTCGACGACAAGGTGCGTGACCTGTTCCGCAATCCGGACAAGCGGGTGTTCGGCGAGGAGACGGCCAATCAGGCGGCCAATCGTTTCGCCAAGGCGGTGAAGTCGGTGCAGAAGCTGAACCCGCGCCGATCATTGGCCATCGTGTCGCATGGAACGGTCATCAGCCTGTGGCTCGAACGCAATGCCGGCGCCGACGGCCTCGTGACCTGGAAGATGCTCGGCCTGCCGTCCTTCGTCGTCTACGACCGCAAGGCCAAGAAAGTCGTAGAGCTAGCCGAACGGGCGTAAGGCCGACCCCAGGTCACCGCCGTAACTTGCGAAGTAGCGAACGCACGTTCGGTACCCTGGGGGGGTGGCTCGGCCTGCGCTTGATCCGGTTCTAGCGGAGCGGGTCCAGGGGGTAGCGGCCCGGGACCGAACTCTGCCGCTTCACCCGGATCTGCACCCGACGCTCGGGGCGTCGCTCCAGCGGGGGATCACGGTGGCGGTCGGGGGCCCGTCGACCGCTACGTCGCCGGCGACTGCGGCCGGACTGTCGCTGGTTTTGGCTGCTGGTCCGTCGACCGCAGGCTCATGGGTTGCCGCGGTCGGGATGCCCGACCTCGGGCTTCTCGCCGCATCCGAGGCCGGCATCGAACTCGAACGGTTCGCGTTGGTGCCTCGACCGGGGAAACAGTGGGGAGACGTCGTGGCTTCCTTGATCGACGGCTTCGACGTGGTGCTCGTCCGGCCGCCGGCTCATCTGAAGGCCGGACTGGCCCGGCGCCTGGTGGCTCGGGTACGGGAGCGACAGGCGGTGCTAGTCGGAGTCGGAGGCTGGCCGGAGGGGGCGTCGATGCGTATCGATGCCCGAGTGACGGAATGGGCCGGGCTGGGTGCCGGATCCGAAGGCGGCACGGGCCACCTCCGGGCCATTCGTCGCGATCTCCGTCCAACTGGCCGCCTTTTCCGCACAGATCGTGAGGTTTCTACGGCCGGTTCGCATGGGGTGAGGTCGGCGTGATTCGGACGCTCGTGTTGTGGGGGCCGGCGTGGCCGCTCGTGGCGGCCGGCGTGGGTGACGTGCCGTCTGTGACGGTGTCGGCTAACCGGGTGACGGCTGCGTCACGCCCAGCACTCGACGCCGGCATACGACGGGGGATGCGCCGTCGCCAGGCCCAGTCGCGGTGCGCCGACCTCGTCGTGGTGCAGGGCGATTCCGGTCTAGAAGCCCGGGCCTTCGAGCCGGTAGTGCGGGCCATCGAGTCGTTGTGCACCGGAGTGGAGGTGTTGCGCCCTGGCGCCCTGGCGTTGGGAACGCGGGGACCGTCCCGTTACTTCGGTGGCGACGAAGCGCTCGCGGCCGAGCTCGGTGACGCAGCCCAGAAGGCGGCACCGCATCCAGACTCATGGCGGGTGGGCGTGGCCGACGGAGTCTTCGCCGCCGACCTCGCGGCTCGGCTTGCTATGTCTCCGGCTCTTCGCGCAAGCGCCATGTCTATGGCTCTTCGCGCAAGCGCTCATCGCGGTGTCAGCGGGGTCCCTATCCCCGCTGACCCGTTGGTTATTCCTCCCCGAGGGACGGCGGAGTTTCTGCGGGAGCAGTCGGTGGACCATCTGCCGTTTCCGAAGCTGGTCGGGTTGCTGCACCGCCTTGGGGTGCACACTCTCGGTCGCCTGGCCGAGATGCCCGAAGCCGACCTTTCGGCGCGCTTCGGACCGGAGGGGGTGGCCGCGCATCGGATGGCCCGGGGCGACGATGACCGTCCCCTCGCCACCCGACGGCCGCCGCCTGATCTGGAGTTCTCCGCTGAACTCGATCCTCCGGCTGAGCGGGTCGCCGCGGCGGCCTTCGTCGCCAAGTCATTGGCAGACGACCTGGCCGAAGAGTTGTCGCGGCGCGGGCTCACCTGTCATGCCGTGCGGGTTGAGATTGAGACCGAGCACGGCGAGTCCATCTCACGTCTCTGGCGCCACGACGGGCCGTTCACCGCCACCGCCATGTCGGACCGGCTGCGGTGGCAACTCGACGGCTGGCTGAACGCGGATGCGGGAACCCGACCTACCGCCGGGATTTCGCTGCTGCGTCTGGCACCCACGGCCGTAAGTGGAGGAGGTGGCCAGCGCGGGCTTTGGGGTGGCGACGACGCCGCCGCCGAACGGGCAGCGCGGGCGCTGGCCCGGGTGCAGGCGCTACTTGGACCCGAGGAGGTTCAGACCGCGGTTTTGTCCGGTGGACGCGGGCCGGGGGAGCGGGTGCGCCTGGTTCCCTGGGGCGATCCCCCCGAGGAGTCGAAGACGGCTGCGCTTCCTTGGCCTGGTCGGGTGCCTGCTCCGGCGCCTGCTCTGGTTCATCCGAAACCCAAGTCGCTCGAAGTCGTTGATGGCGACGGTGTTCCCGTCCGGGTCAGCGGTCGGGGACTGCCCAACTCGGTTCCGGCGCAGGTCTCTATCGAAGGTGGCCCGTGGACCGCGGTGGAAGCGTGGGCCGGCCCGTGGACGGCAGACGAGCGGTGGTGGGACCCGGACCCGAGGTCACGCCACCGCCGAGCACGCGTCCAAGTCTCCTTAAGTGACGGCACTGCCCACCTGTGCATTCTGGAAAAAGGCACGTGGTCCCTAGAAGCCACCTACGGCTGAGAGCGGTGCGCGGCATGATTCAGTCATGACCATGCCGACGGTCGTTCCGATGATCTCCTACGAGGATGCAGTCGCTGCTCTTGACTGGCTGGCCAGCACGTTCGGATTTCATGAGCAGACGCGTATGGAGAATGATGACGGCAGCATCGGGCACGCCGAGATGACGATCGGCGACGGGCTGATCATGCTGGCCGAGCCGACCCCGGACTACGAGTCGCCGCGCCACCACCGCGACACGTGCGCGCAGTCAGCCAAGTGGCAGTCCGTCCCTTGGGTGATCGACGGGTTCTACGTGCAGGTCGAGGACGTCGACGCCCATTTCGACCGCGCCAAGGCGATGGGTGCGCGCATTCTCTCGGAACCGGAGGAAGCCCACGGGGCAAGGTCGTACCGAGTGGAGGACCTCGAGGGCCACCGCTGGATGTTCGCGACCCCCACAAGTGAGGTTGATCGGTAGCGCTCAGTTAGTCCTCGACCGGAGCCTCGGCTTCGGGGCGGGTCTGGTGCCAGCGGGTTGCGGCGAGGGCGGCGGCGGTGCCGAAGCCGATGATCGACAGCCACGGAAAGATCGGGCTGATCTCGGCCGAGCCGGGGCTCAGCTCGGTTGTGTCATCACTTGGCGGACGAGTCTCGGGGGTCGGGATCGTCGAGGTCGGATCCCGGTCGCCGAGGGGGTCGCCGGTGTCGCCCGTAGTGGTTGTCTCCGTGGTAGTCGCCGAGTCAGGTCGTTCGGTGGTCGTGGTGTCGTCGTCCTCGTCGCCGCGAGTGGTGGATGTCGTCGAGCCTGTCGTGGTCGTTCCCGGCCGCGTCGTCGTGGTGGTGGTGGACGGACGGGTCGTAGTCGTTGGGCGGATGGTCGTCGTCGTGCTGGGCGGCCTCGTGGTCGTCGTGCTGGGCGGCCTCGTGGTCGTCGTGGTCGTGGGGATCTGGGCAAGGGCCTCGCCGGGCCAGGCCAAAATCGAGATGCCGGCGAGCACCGCGCACAACCCCAGGCCCGCCCATTTGCGGAGCGAACGCATGTTCGATACCGTCGCGGTGATGAGGGCTAACACCGAGGTTCGAGGGTGGGGCCCCTCGAACACGCGATGAGCCCTCGGGCGAAGAGCCAAAAGCACGGTTGGAATCCGCCGATCCCCTGGAGAGAGCTCGAGCGTCGCCTCTCCAGCACGACGGGACGCCCGCCGTCCGACCGCCCATGGGGCGCGGACGGAGGCGACAGCCCTGCGTGGTCCCATCGGCGTCAACCCTACGAGGCCCCGGCGGATCTACCCGCTCGTCATCCTCGGTCGGTCGTTCCCTACGCGGAATTGCACTGTCATTCCGCCTTCAGCTTCGGCGACGGCGCCTCCCACCCGGAGGAACTGGCCGCCGAGGCTGCCCGGCTGGGACTTAGTGCCCTGGCCATCACCGACCACGACGGGTTCTACGGCGTGGTCCGCTTCGCGGAGGCGGCCGACGCAGTCGGACTGGCCACGGTGTTCGGGGCCGAGCTCACCCTGGGCGGGGCCGAGGGGCGCGCCGGCATGCCCGATCCGGCGGGCACCCACCTGGTGGTGCTGGCCCGCACCCCCGAGGGCTACGCCCGGCTGAGCCGGGCCATCAGCGACGCCCAGCTGGCCGGCGGCGAGAAGGGCCGGCCCCGCACCGACCTGACCGCCCTGGCCGAGGTCGCCGGCGAGGGCGGTCAGGGCGGGCACTGGCAGGTGCTCACCGGGTGCCGCAAGGGGGCGGTGCCGGCGGCGCTGTGCGAGCGGGGCCCCGCCGCCGCCGGTCGGGAGCTGGCCCGCCTGGTCGAGGCCTTCGGGCGCGAGTGCGTGGCCGTGGAGGTCTGGGACCACGGCGACCCTCTCGACTCCGCTCGCAACGACGCCCTGGCCGCCCTGGCCACCAGCGCCGGGGTCGAGGTGGTCGCCACCAACAACGTCCACTACTCGGTGCCCGCCCGCCGGCCCCTGGCCACCGCCCTGGCCGCGGTGCGGGCCCGGCGCAGCCTCGACGAGGTCGAGGGGTGGCTGCCGGCCGGCGCCGGCGCCTGCCTGCGCTCGGGGGCCGAACAGGCCCGCCGCCTGGCCCGCTACCCGGGCGCGGTCGAGCGGGCGGACGAGATGGGCCGGGCGTGCGCCTTCGACCTGACCCTGGTGGCCCCCCGGCTGCCCGACTTCCCCGTGCCCCCCGGCCACGACGAGATGAGCTGGTTGCGGGCCCTGGCCGAG
>JAHWKP010000031.1 GCA_019347775.1 Actinomycetota bacterium
GGATGAGCCGCACGTCGATGGTCCCCCTCGTCGCTCCCTCCCGCGACCATGAGTGCTTCGCCGTCCGCCCCCGCATTCCTGCGACATTTGTCACGTTCCGGGGAGGATTTCCCGGCAACCGGGTCGAAGTCGGAGGCGCAGTGACTCTCGTCACAGCGGCACGAAGATGGGGGAAGTGCCTTGCGGACATCGCCCGGTCGAGACGTCGAGATCGCGAACAAGCTGCAGGACCCGTTCCTGCGGCGATCGGTGGCAACAGAGGAAGGTCACGCGACTCAGGCCCGGTGCGGGCCACGGCCACCATGATGAGTGCGCCCACCAGGAGCACGATGAGGCTCCCGGCCAGCGCGTTGGAAGTGGCGGCACGGCCGTCAGGCCCTGCGGGAGTAAGCGGCGGGGTGCCGCCTTCTTCAGAAGAGAGCATCGACGTATTCATCCGGGTCGAAGTCCACCAGATCTGCAGCCGTCTCCCCGAGACCGACCAGCTTCACGGGGATATCGAGCTCTGATTCGACCGCCACCGCGATGCCACCCTTGGCGGAGGTGTCCATCTTGGTGAGAACCACGCCGGTGACTCCGGCCGCTTCGGTGAACTCCCGCGCCTGAGCGAGGCCGTTCTGGCCGGTCCCGGCGTCGATCACGAGCAATACCTCGGCCAAGTGGCCCGGAGGCCGTTCGGCCACCCGCCGGACCTTCTTGAGCTCCTCCATGAGGTTGACCTTGTTCTGCAGACGCCCGGCGGTGTCGGCCAGCACCAGGTCGGCACCCTGCGATGCCGCCTTCTGCGACGCATCGAAAATCACCGCCGCCGGGTCGCCGCCTTCTGCGCCCCGCACGAGATCGGCGCCCACGCGTCTGGACCACAACTCCAGCTGCTCGGCCGCAGCGGCTCTGAAGGTGTCGCCCGCCGCCATGATCACCTTCCGACCTTCGCCGATCTGTCGCTGGCCGACCTTGCCGATCGTCGTGGTCTTACCGACGCCGTTTACACCAACGAAGAGCCAGACCGTGGGCTTCTCGTCGAACTTCAGCGAGCGGTCCCTCCCGTCGAAGCGCGCCCTCAGGTCCTCCTTCAGCGCGTCGACCACCTGCTGCGGCGTCGAGAGGCGGTTCTCCTTCACCTTGGTCCGCAGCCCGTCGAGAAGGGTCGTCGTGGTCGTGATCCCTACATCGGCGCGGACCAGCGCCTCTTCGAGCTCGTCCCAGACGTCGTCGTCGAGTTGCTCGCGTCCTAGGACCGAGCCGAAGTATCCGGCCAGCGCTCCCCGGGCTTTCGATAGGCGATCTCGGAATTTCGGGGGCTCAGGCGGTGGCGGGGTGGGCGCGGGCTCTACTTCGGGCGCCGGCGCTACGGCGGCCTGCTCCGCTTCCTCTTCGGGTACCGACCTCGGCTCGGGCTCCTGGCTGACCTCCGCCTCGACCTCGGGTGGCGCCGCTGGGCGCGACGGTTTCTCTACCGGTGGCGCCTCGGCGGTGGTGGTTGTCGGACGGGCCGCTTCGGGGGGTCTGGCCGGTGGGCGCGATACACCCCGCCTCCGCTCACGCCGGCGAGTACCGCCGGCGACAAGAGCAAGAGAAGTGACGATCACTACGGCGAGCAGTACGACGAGGATGACTTCCATCGCCGCTCAGCCTACGGGTGCATTCGGGGGCAGCTGCCGTCAGACGCCGGCGCGGACTCTTTGGCTCACGACCTTCGAGCTGCCGCCGGGGGGCATGGTCACGCCGTAGAGGCAGTCGGCTGCCTCCATCGTGCGCT
The DNA here is from genome assembly GCA_019347775.1 of Actinomycetota bacterium. Lineage (GTDB taxonomy): Bacteria > Actinomycetota > Acidimicrobiia > Acidimicrobiales > JAHWKP01 > JAHWKP01. The sequence continues at coordinate 1,760 of JAHWKP010000031.1, forward strand.
TCTGGTGACTCACGATGATCATCTGGGCCTCGTTGCGGAACTCGTCCACCAGCGCCAGGAAGCGATGGAGGTTCACGTCGTCGAGCGCGGCCTCGACCTCGTCGAGAAGGTAGAAGGGCGAGGGGCGGCTGCGGAAGACGGCGAAGAGGAACGCCAGGGCAACCAGGGAGCGTTCACCACCGGACAACAGAGAGAGCCGCTTGACGCTCTTGCCGGAAGGCCGGGCTTCGACCTCGATACCGGTCTCGAGCAGGTTGTCGGGATCCGTGAGACGCAGGCGGCCCGTGCCTCCGGGGAACAGCGTCTGGAAGAGCTTGCCGAAGTTGTCGGCGACATCGACGAAAGCGGCGGAGAACACGGCCTGTATGTCGGCGTCGATGGCGTTGATCACCTTCACCAGTTCGCGGCGGCTCTGCTTGACGTCGGTGATCTGCGAGGTGAGGAACTCATGGCGCTCGCGCAGTGCTTCGTACTCCTCGAGCGCAAGCGGGTTCACGGGCCCCATGAGCCGCAGCTCGCGCTCGAGCTCGCGGGACCGCGCCACTGGTGCGACGCCCTCGGCCACGGGAGGTGCCTCCAGTGCGGCGGCCTCGGCCTCCTCCGGCTCGCATTCCAGATCCCGTCGCAGCGTCTCGACGGCCGACTCCATGCGGATCCGGACCTCGGCCTCGTCGAGCTCGGCCCGTTGGGCCCGCTCCCGGATCTTTGATAGTTCGCTCTCGGACGCGGCCCGCTCCCGCCGCAGCGACTCCAGCCGGTCGGCCGCAGCCCGCACCGACTCGGTGTGGCGTCGCCTTGTCTCCCTAAGTCGCCCGAGAGTCTCGTCCAGCCTGGCGACGTGGGCGTTGGCGGAGGCCTCCATCGCGGTAGCGGCTCTGGCTGCGCCGGCCAGAGCCTCGGCACTGCGCTCGGCCGAGCCACGGTCTCCGTCCTCGGCGCCGGACGATCCGAGTCGGGCGAGGATCTCGTCGCGCCGGGCCACGAGTCCGGAGCAACGCTCGTCCACGCCCGCACTCATGACCTGCAACTCGGTTCGCGAGGTGGCGAGCGACGCCGCCCGTCGATCTAGATCTGCTTGGAGGGCGCGAGCTTCATCGCGCTTGCCCGAGACCGCCTCGTCCTCGGCGTGCAGCCGGGCGAGGGTCTCCTCGAGCGCCCGCACGCGGTCGGCGTCGACATCTGAACGCTCGCTGAGCTCTTGAAGGTGGGCCGTGGCCAGGTCCTCCTCGGCCAGGATCCGCATCAGCTCGGCCTCTCGCTGCTCGATGATCGAGATCACGTTCGAAGTACGGCCGTCGTTGGCGTCGAGTGCCGCAGCCGCCTCCGCGGCTCGGTCCTCACATGCGCTACGGATGCGGGCCGCGTGCTCGTAGGCCTCCTCGGCCTGGGCCAACCGGGCACGGACCTCGTCCTCGACGCGTCGAGCCTCGGCCAGGGCGGCCGGTGACGCCGATCCCCGTCCGACCCGCCAACCGTCAGCAGCGAAGCGATCCCCGTCAGCCGTGACCGCGATGAGGTCCGGCGACGTTGCGATGAGATCGGCGGCCGCCTGCCAGTCGGAGACCCGTACGACGTTGGCGAGCACTCGGTCGAGCAGCAAGCCGAGCGCTTCGGACGGCGCCGATACGTGCGGTCGCACCAAGTCGCCTTCGGTGATCCGCTCGGTGGCCGGCGTGTCGTTGTCGCCAGCCGTGGGCAACGGGATGACCGTCAAGGTTCCGCTGTCGGCGGTGTGGGCCTCCAGCGCCCGCATGGCGGCCTGCGGTCCATCGGTGATCCACGCCCACAGCACGTTGCCCGCGGCAGCCTCGACCGCGGACTCCCAGCCTGGTTCGATCTCGACCAGTTCACCGAGGCGACCGATCAGACCCTCGGCTGCGGCCAGTTCCGTCGACGAGCTGGTCTCCGCGAGGGCCAGACCCAGCGCCTCGACCCGGGCGGTCGCCCGGCTGGCTTCCTTTTCGACTGTGCGCAGGCGGGCCTCGGCCATCGTGAACTCCGCCGCGGCGACTGCATGAGCCGCTTCGGCGGTATCGACGGCCTCCACTAGACCGGCCTCGGCGCGGGTGGTCTCCTCGAGCACCGACCGCTGACGCTCGACCTCGTTCGTGATCGCCAAGCGCCTCTCGGCCAGGGCGTCACGGCGTTCGCGTTGGCGGGCGTGGTCGGCCTGGGCCCGCTCGGCTGCGGCGTGCAGCGCCGTCAGCTCGCCACGCACCTCGGACAGCCGGCTGTCCGGAGTGAGCTCGGCCCACGTCGCCTCGGCCGCCTGGCGCTCCGCCGACAACTCGGCCTCGCGGGTCTCCAGCTCGGCGAGTCTCGGAACAAACTGCGCCGCCGCATCCTCGACCTCTCTCAGTGCAGCCTCGACTTTTTCCAATTCCTCGCGCATGGAGGCCACAGCGTCGGCGGCCAGCACCGACTGGCGCTGGCGCTCGATCGAGCGGGCCCGCTCGCGGCAGAGCGCCATCAGGCCGCGGGCGCGTTCCCTCAACGACTCGGTGGTCACGAGCACTTCGGAAATGTCCTCGTGACCTCTCGCCGCCAGAGCTTCCTCTGAGGTGGCGATGTCTGCGTCCAGTCGGCTCAGTTGCGCGGTGATCTCTTTCTGCGCGGCGGCCAGATCTTTGCCACTGGCCGCAGCCGACTCGAGTCGTGCACGCAGAGTTCGGAGTTCTCGACCGGCCAGCCAGCGTCGCAGGGCGCTCAGTTCCGCCGCGACCTCATCGTGGCGCCGAGCAGCCGTGGCCTGGCGCTCGAGCGGACCCAGCTGGCGCTTGACCTCACGCACTACGTCGTTGAGGCGCAGCAGGTCGGCGTCGGCCGATTCGAGTCGCCGCTGCGAGCGCTCCCGCCGTCGTCGGTACTTCAGCACCCCGGCGGCTTCCTCGATGACGGCCCGTCGGTCCTCGGGGCGGGCGTCCAGCAGGGCTTCGAGGTTTCCCTGCGAAACGATCACGTGCTGAGTCCGGCCGACGCCGGTATCAGACAGGAGTTCCTGGATGTCCAGCAGGCGGCAGGTGGCGCCGTTGAGCGCGTACTCGCTGTCACCCGAACGGAACAGCGTCCGGGTGATGGTGACCTCGGCCAGGTCGACCGGCAGGAGACCCGAAGAGTTGTCGATGGTCAGGGTCACCTCGGCCCGACCCAGGGCGGGCTTGTTGGCCGACCCGGCGAAGATGACGTCCTCCATCTTCGAAGAACGCAGCGTGCGAGGGCCCTGGGCACCGAGCACCCAGGCAACTGCGTCGACCACATTGGACTTGCCGCTGCCGTTCGGGCCCACGACCACCGTGACGCCTGGCTCCAGCTCGACTCTCGTCGCTTCGGAGAACGATTTGAACCCCTTGAGGGTTAGCGCCTTCAGGTACACCGCGGCTGACGGTAGCGGCGCCGGGGAGCCCCGGCGCGGACCCTTGGAGGGGTGCTCAAACCTGGCAGCTGGGGCAGAAGAAGCTGCTGCGGTTTCCGGTCTTGACGCGCTCGATGGTGCCCCGGCATCGGGAGCAGGCGAGGCCTTCACGGCCGTAGACGTTGTGGTGGGTCTGGTACTGGCCTATCTCGCCGAACACATCGACGTACTGCTCGTCCGCGATGGACGATCCCCGGTACTTCACCGCGTCCTGGAGGGTCTCCACCATGGCGCGGTAGAGCCGCCTGACCTCCTGCGAAGTCAGCGAGTCCGAGGTGCGGTCGTGCCGCAACCCGGCGGTCCAGAGGATCTCGTCGGAGTAGATGTTGCCGATACCGGCTACGAACTTCTGATCCATGAGTAGCGGCTTCAGCTTGGCGTGCTTGGCCACGAGCATCCGACCGAACACGGCCCAACTCATCGCATCTTCGAGCGGGTCGATCCCCAGGTGGGCCAGCTCGGGCACGGCTTTGTCGATGTCTTCGGGAGCGCTGACGAACAGCTCACCGAAAGTGCGGGGATCGACGTAGCGAAGCTGGCCCCCCTGCGTGAATGAGATCACCACATGGGTGTGCTTGGCCGTCTTCTCGCGCGCCGACTTCGCCCGCAGCAACTGGCCCGACATGCCGAGATGGATGACGAGCACGTTGCCGTCGTCGAGCTTGAGCATCAGGTACTTGCCCTTGCGGCCGACACTTGTGATCTTGCGTCCATCGAGCGCGGACGTGAACTTTTTCTTCGTGCCATGTCGGCGGATAGAGCGCAGTCCGTGGACCTCGACGCTCTTGATCTTGCGTCCCGCCACCTCCCGTTCGAGATCCCGGCGAATTGTCTCTACCTCAGGCAGCTCAGGCATGTGGTTCCCCCCCGGGACCGGAATCGTCGTCGTTTTGGCGCGGCTGGGTTCGACGCTCGAGGTTCTGCCACGCCACCTGCGCCGCCGCCTGCTCGGCCTGCTTCTTGGACCTACCCTCGCCGAGTCCGCGCTCTTCGCCGGCGATGGTGACGGTCGCGCGGAAGTGCTTGGCGTGGTCTGGCCCGGTATCGGTCACCGAGTACACCGGCAGCTGGTCGAAGCGTTGGGCAGATACTTCCTGGAGCCTGGTCTTGTAGTCCTCGCCACCGGGCCCGGCAGCCGCGTCGGCGATCTGGTCGGCCATCAGCTCGAGGACCAGCCGGTTGGCGGCCTCCATGCCAGCGTCTAGGTAGACGGCGCCGATCAGAGCCTCCATCGCATCCGCGAGGAGTGAAGGCTTGGACCGGCCCCCGGAGGTGGCCTCGCCCTTCCCTAACTGCAGCGCCTCGCCGACACCAAGGAGGCTGGCGAGCTCCGCCAGCGTCGGCGCACTTACCACCGACGCTCGCACTTTGGCGAGCTCGCCCTCAGGCAGATCCGGATATTCGGCATAGATGTGCGCAGTGACGATGAGCCCCAACACCGCGTCGCCGAGGAACTCGAGGCGCTCATTGGATGGCTGTCCGGCGGCCTCCGCGCACCACGAGCGGTGCGCCAACGCCTGGGCCAGCAAGTCGGGGTCTTTGGGCGACCAGCGGAGTCGCTGCGCGAGACGCTCGCGGGGCCCGCAGCCGGGCGCGTCCGAGTCCTCCACGCCGCCTCTGGCTGATGCGACCTGCGTCAGGCCGGCCTCTCGGAACCTGGCTGGGCCTCGGAGCCCTTGGCCAGCTTCGCCATCACGTAGTCGACCGCGTCCCTGACGGTGCGCAGGTCCTCGAGGTCCTCGTCGTCGATCTGGAAACCCACGGTGCGCTCGCCTAGCTCCTGCTCGAGGATCTCGACCAGCTCGATAAGGGCAAGGGAATCGGCATCGAGGTCCTCCGCGAAGGAGGACGACTCCTCGATCCCCTCAGGGCTGCGCTCGAGGATGTCGGCCAGCTGCTCGGTGATGAAATCCACCACCGCCTCGCGGCTCATGGGAGCTCCTCCCACGTGAGTTTCAGCCGGCACGGGCGGTGATCTTACTTAGGAGCCCTCCGTTGACCCGGCATTGACGGCCGCGCCGATACGCGCCGGCACGTCCGACTCGGCCATCTCGTGGGCGACTTTGAGGGCATTGACGATCGCCCGGGGCGAGGAAGACCCGTGCCCGATGACGCACACCCCTGCCACGCCTACGAGGAGCGCTCCCCCGGTAGTTTCCGGATCGAGTTTCTCGGCGAGAGGTGCCAGCACATCCAGCAACGGCCCTGAAACGGCCGCGGCTTCGTCGGTCGCTGTGAGGGCCGAGAACACCTGAGAGGCCATGAACCGCAGTGACCCTTCCAGTGTCTTGAGGGCGACGTTGCCCGTGAATCCATCCGTGATGACCACGTCGACCGCTTCGGACAGAAGGTCGCGTCCCTCGACGTTGCCGATGAACTCGATGGTCGGGTCGGCTGAGAGCAGTCCGTAGACCTCCTTGGTCAAGGACGTCCCCTTCGCCGGCTCCTCGCCGATCGACAGGAGCCCGACCTTGGGGCGTTCGATCCCATAACGGGCCACGGCGAGCGTGGAGCCCATCCTGGCGAACTGGCCCAGCCAGGCGGGCTGGCATTCGGCATTGGCACCGGCGTCGAGAAGCAACGTCGGTGTCGACCCCGGAATGGGGATGGGCGTGGCGATGGCCGGTCGGGACACCCCCGGTAGGCGGCCCATACGCAGCAGGGCGGAGGCCGCGGTCGCCCCGGTGTTTCCGGCGCTGACCATCGCCGATGCCTTGCCGTCGCGCACCGCCTCGGCGGCGCGCACGAGTGAGGAGTCCTTCTTGGTCCGCACGGCGCGGGCGCCGTCGTCGCCCATCTCGATGACCTCGGAGGCGGCCAGGATTTCGAGGTCGCCGGTGTTCAGCCCGGCGAGATCGTCGGGGCGGCCGACGAGCACCACCGGGATCCCGTGGAGTTCGGCTGCCTCGACTGCTCCGGCGACGATCTCGGCCGGCGCCTTGTCTCCCCCCATCGCGTCCAACGCGACAGGCAACGAGGGGGCCAACCTCTTACTCGACGTCGATGGCTACGCGGCCCTTGTACCAGCCGCAGTTGGAGCACACCACGTGGGGCAGCTTGTCTCGGCGGCACTGCGGGCAGACGCTCTTGGGCGCCTCCTCGAGACGCCACGCGGAAGCGCGCCGGCTGCGGCTCTTGGACTTCGACTTCTTCTTCTTGGGGACTGCCATGTCTCGCTCCTGTTGCCGCTGGTCAGCTGTCTTTTAGCGCGTCGAGGGCGGCCCACCGCTCGTCTCGCACCGTCGTATCGCATCCGCAGTCACCTTCGTTGCGGTCGGCCCCACACACCGGACAAAGCCCGGCGCAGTCTTCTGCACAGAGCGGAGCCTGAGGTAGGGCCAGCAGTACGGCGTCACGCGCCAGCGGCTCCAGGTCGACCTGATCGCCGAGAAGAGGATAGATCTCCTGGTCATCGGGCGTTGCCTCCCGCTCCTCACCGCCCGAAGCAGAGGGAGATTCGAACAGTTCACGTACTGGGGCGGTGACACTTCCGACGATTGGTCGCAGGCAGCGCGAGCACTCGGCCGTCCAGGGCGCTCGGACCTCGCCGGTGGCTACGAGCGAGCGGTCGTCCATGGCCTCGATGACCACGTCCACGGCCACGTCGGAGTCCGCCGGCACGACCGAACCGAGCACTCCGAGGGCGACGAGCGGCGTCGCCCGCTGCTCGTGCAGGCGTATACCGGGGTCGCGGAGAAGGCGGCCTACGTCTACGACAAGGGGGCGGGACACCCCTTCAGGTTACGAAGGCTTGTGCCTTCGATGTTCCGCCTTCTGAGGGCGCCGTGTAAGTACCTACGCCCGGTCCTGGTCGAAGAAGGTGGCCGACTCGACGGACTCTTCCTCGGCTTCCCGCGGGACGGAAGGACTCAGCTGTAGCCGCTGTCGTCCGGCTTGCACCTGTTTGTAGATGCGATCGATCTCGATCTCGAGCTTGGCGAGGCGACGGTCGCAGTAGTCGTCGGCCTCCATGCGCAACTTGCGGGACTCGGCCTCGGCCTCGTCGACGGCGCGCTGCGCGGCGAACTTTGCTTCTCGGACGATGTCGGTGCGCTGCACCATCGCCTCGGCCCGGGCCCTCGCCGCCTCGATGATCTGGTCGCCCTCACGTCGAGCCCGAGCTAGGTACTCGTCGCGCTCGCGCAGCATCCAGCGGGCCTTGCGCAGCTCTTCGGGCAGACGCTGGAGGGCTGCGTCGAGTAGGTCGGTGAACTCGTCCTTGGCGATGAGGACCGACGCCGACAGCGGCATGGATTTGGCGTTGTGGACGAGATCTGCAAGCTGACGCAGGAGCGACTCGGTATCGCCGCCGCCGGGCGCGGCCGGAGCGTGTTCGCTCAACTTGATCCCTCTTTGTCGGAACCGGGTCCATAGATCTCCTGGAGGCGGCGGGCAACGGGAGGCGGAACCATCGAGGCGAGTTCGGCGACCCGGCCGCCCCGTGCGAACTCCTTCAGGTATTTGGACGCTAGGAACGACTCGGAAGAGGTGGCAGGTACGAAGAGTGTGTCGATACCGGACATCCGGTAGTTCATCTGCGCCATCTGCAGCTCGTTCTCCAGGTCCGATACCGCGCGCAGGCCCTTGACGATGGCGGTGGCGCGGATCTCGCCGGCGAGTTCGACGACCAGGCCGGAAAACGAACGCGAAGTGACGTTGTCGAATTCTTCGAGGCATTCCTTGAGCATCAACTCTCGGTCCTCGAGGCTGAAGAGGGGCTCCTTGCCCGGGTTCCGCACTGCAGCCACGACGACTTTGTCGAAGTGCCGGGCAGCCAGCCGCACGACAGCGAGATGGCCGTTGTGGAACGGGTCGAACGAGCCGGGAATGAGCGCGACCTTCATCGGGTCTCGGCCTTATCGCTCTCGGCGCACGGGTGGTTACAAGGCACGACCAGGGTGACCACGGTAGTTCCGTAGCGCTTAGAACGGACGGAACGCCAGGCCTTGGGGAGTTCAAGCTCGGAACCTGCCTCGAGTACCGCCATGCCGTGCTCTGCCATGTGGTCACGAAGGCTGACGAGCAATTCCTCCCATCCGTCAAAGCGATAGGGCGGGTCAGCGAGGACCAAGTCCCAGGTCTGGTAGCCGACGGGCAGCCGCGAGATCCAAGTCTCGACCGGCGCCGCCACAACCCGGCCGCCCTCCATGCCAGTTGCCTCGAGGTTGGCCTCGATCGTCGCCACCGCCGTGCGGTCGCGGTCAACGAAGGTGACCTCGCTGGCACCCCGGGACAAGGCTTCGATTCCGAGCGCACCCGACCCGGCGAAGAGGTCCAGGACCCGAGCACCCTCCAGGTCCATCCGGCTGGCTATGGCGTTGAAGACCGCCTCGCGCACGGCGTCCGAGGTGGGCCGGGTCTGTTCGCCGGGCGGGACCTTGAGCTTGCGGCCCCCGGCCTCTCCGCCGATCACTCTCACCTACACAAGTTACGGTCGCCGCCATGAGCGGGTGTTACGGGTGTGACGCTGACAACCCGGTCGGGTTGAAGCTGCTGGTCGAACAGGTGCCGAACGAACCGCGAGTGAGCGGCCAATGGCTGCCGGCGAAGGAGTTCCAGGGGCCGCCGAAGCATCTGCACGGCGGCGTTGCCTCGACGGTCCTCGACGAGGCCATGGCGAGGCTCGCCCACGTGCTCGACGGCCAGCACTCCGTCACCGCCACGCTCAACGTCCGCTTTCGAAAGCCGGTGCCGTTGGACGGGCGGCCGCTCACCGTCGAAGCGTGGAGGGAGAGTGACCCCGCACCAGCGGCCCGCCGACACCGGTTGTTCGGAAGGATTTCGCTCGCCGACGGCACCCCCGCCGTCGAAGCCGAAGGCCTATTCGTGAGGTTGCCTCCGGAGTAAGCGGGTCCGCGTTCATGCACTTCGCGCCCCTAATCGGCGCATCTGACCGCTTCAGGGGCGCTAAGTGCACACCGAACGAACGGCGAGGTCGCAGAACTGCGGCGGCTCCGCTTTTACTAGTGGTGCCCTGTATCAGGTCGCCGGATCTTCATTCCGGGATGGTCGGCGTCGCCTTGACTCCCGATCGTGTCCGAGAACGAACCGCCGTCCTTGTCGACGAGCACTCGAATGCGGTTCATCGGCGGGCCCTCATAGCCCGGCGGCACTGACGGGTAATAGCCCTCGTCACGGTCGAAATAACAAACGAAAATCGGCATCGAGCGTCCTACCGCCAGCTCCTCCTCGATGAAGGAGTTGAGGCTCTTCGGCTCTTCCGGAGGGCCTTCGAGCATCCAGTCGGCATAATCTCCCGCCGTAGTGTCGAACGCGGCCCTCAAGGCCGCGTCGTCGCCGGCCTGGTCCACCCCATGAGCCCGGCACATTTGCAGAGCCTGTTCGGAGTCGATCCATTCTTCACGAGGCACCGACGGGGCCGGCTCACGCGTCAGGACCGCCACCACGGACAGCGAAAGCAAAGCCCCGATGGCCGCCGCCACTCCGAGTTCGACGAAGCGGCGCATGCATCCAGTGTGCAAGCGAACGCCGCCTAACGGACGGCAGGACGGTCGTTGACAGTTCGTAAGAGGTTCGATAGTCTACGTAAGTAGTTCGTAGACGACGACGGCGACGGCGACGACGACTGGAGCGCGGTGCGTGGCGACGAGGGAGCGGGTTCAATTCTTCATGCCGGGAGAGCTCCCGCTTGTGATCCTGGCCTTGCTCGACCTGCGCCCCATGAACGGCTCGGAATTGATGGGCGAGCTCGAGCGGCTCTTCGGCCCCCGCTACCGCGCTTCACCCGGCAGCGTCTATCCCGCGTTGAACGCGCTCGACGACGAGAAGCTGGTCCGCAGCGCGGATGTTCGAGGGTCCAAGTCTTGGGAGCTCACCCCATCCGGCCGAAAAGTTCTCGGTCAGCGACGGCGCCAACTGGCTGCAGTGGAAACCCGCACCGGGGCGCGGTTGGGGGCCGACGGCAGCCTCGAGCCCGCGCTCGAGCGTTTCGTCCACCAGGTGTTGCCTCTCAACGGTCTGGTCGATCCCGACAAGGCCCAACTCGTCCTCGAGCGCGCCGTGCTCGAACTCGAATCACTAAAGGAGATAGGAGATGACGATGGCCAAGGAAGCTGACAACGTCGCCGAGGGCGATGACCCGTTCAACCGGGCCCTAGCGCGTGAGCAGGCCTATAGGGAACGTCGCAGCCGGTCCGACATGTTCGGGTTCCCTTCCGCGCTATTTGGAACTTTTCGGTGGGTCGCGATCGGGTTCGTAGTCGCGTGGGGTGGACTCCTAGCCGTGCATTGGTCGTTACTCGGCGACCCCCGCTGGCTAGCGGTACTGCACACGATGGTCTACGGAGTCATCTGTTTGTATTTCGCAGCGATCGCCATCATGTTCACAGTCATACGCAAGAAGCCGGCAGCTTTCGGGCTGACGTCCGAGGACGACTGAACCTCTTCTGCGTAGGATCGCCCGCCGGGACTCCAACACGGGGCGGGGTGCGATGAGTGACAGAGCCGAACCAACAGATCTGGTCGGGACATTTGAGGACATAGCCCGCCTCCTGCTGGCGGCACCTACTCAAGCCGAGACGCTCTCGCGCATCGTCAATGCCGCTGTCGCCGTCATCCCGGGGTGCAAACACGCCGGGATCTCGCTCATCCAAAACCGCACGATTTCGACTCCGAGCGCATCCGACGAGATCCCCATTCAGGTCGATGCCATCGAGTACGAAACCAATCAGGGACCCTGCCTTGAAGCGATCGAGAAGCACGAGGTGTACCTGGCCGACGATCTGACGACCGAGACCCGCTGGCCTGACTTCTCGCAAAGGGCAGCCGAGGAGACCGGCATCCGGAGCCTGCTGTCATTCCGCCTCTTCGTCCTCGAAGACACGATGGGCGCTCTCAATCTCTATTCGCCG
>JAHWKP010000032.1 GCA_019347775.1 Actinomycetota bacterium
CGCAGCCGTACAAGCCCGGGGGCTACGCCAGCCGCTGGAGCGAGAGCGAGGTATGCGCCTGGCGGGAATTGCAGCGCGAACGGCAAACCGAACCAGAGGAGAATTGACCGTGAGCTTTTTTCAAGGCCGGGGTGGTGCGCTATATCCCGTGTCCCGCATCGAGCGCATGACGTACAGTCGCCAGGTTCCTGGCAAGGAGGGACAACGCTACCCGGCCAAGGTCTACCTCGCAGGCGCCGATGAGTTCGACCGATCGGAGACGGCGGTCGTCCCTTAGCAATTCCACGCATCCAAGCCCACCGTCTGTCGAAGCCGAGCCGCCGAGACCCACAACGATGCGTTGGGCGCCCGCAGCCAGCGCCTCCGACACCAGCTCGCCGGTCCCCAGGGCTCCGGCGGCGAGCGTGTCATTGCGTTCGGGTCCGCCCGCCAGCGAGAGTCCCGACGCTCGAGCCATCTCGATGAAGGCATCGAGACCATCCATCCGCCATTCGGCGTCGAGCATGCGTCCGTCGGGACCATGGACCCGGCTGACCCGGTTCGGCCCGCCGAGGACGTCGACAAAGCCTTCGCCTCCGTCCGACACCGGCGCCACATCGACCGTCCAGCCATTGCGCCCGGCGGCTGCGGCGACGGCGGCCGCGACCTCTCCCGCGGTCGCGCTACCGCGCCACTTGTCGGGGGCGGAGATCACTTCGGGCACGGGTAATGATGGCCCTGTGGCAGAACTCCTCGTTGCAGCCAACCGAGCACCGGTGACGTTCGACCCTTCCGAAACCGGAGAACTGGTCGCGCAACGGGGCGCGGGCGGCATGATCACGATCGCCTCCGCCGTGGGAGACAGAGGGGCTACGTGGGTGGCGGCGGCGATGAGTGCCGGCGACCGCGAGAAGGCTGCCAGCGGGAACGTCGACGTAGACGGCCTGTCCGTCCGTTTTCTGCCCTTCGATGACGACGTGTATTCGGCCGCATACGACCGGATCGCAAACGCCACACTCTGGTTCGTCCATCACGGGCTGTTCGACAGGGCCCGCCAGCCGGTCATCGACCGACACTGGTGGAACGCGTGGGAAGGGTTCCGGGATTACAACCGAACGTTCGTGGAGGCCATCGCCGAGGAGGCTGACGACGAAGCGGTCGTACTCGTGCAGGACTATCACCTCCCTCTCGTAGGGGGGCTACTGCAGAAGATCCGCTCCGATCTCCGAGTCGTGCACTTCTCCCATACGCCGTTCGCGACCCCGGACGCTTTGAGGGTTCTGCCAGATCCCGTGATCGACGAACTCCTAGAGGGCATGGCCGGCTTCCGGGCGTGCGGGTTCCACTCGAACCGCTGGGCCCGCAGCTTCGAGGGCGCCTTCAGCGACCGTGAAGTCGGCAGCGCTCCATCGCTGTTCGTGGCGCCACTCGTGCCCGCTGCTGACGACATGGCCGACCTCGCTCGCTCCGACGAAGGCAAGGAAGGATCGGAGTGGCTCGACGAGCGGGTCGGCGACCGCCGTCTGATTCTGCGGGTCGATCGGATCGAGCTGTCAAAAAACCTGCTGCGCGGTTTCCAGGCATTCGATGAACTGCTGGATCTTCGGCCGGACATCCGAGGAAAGGTCGTATTCGTAGCTCTGGTCTATCCCTCGCGGGAGAATCTCGATTCATACCTCTCCTACCGCACTGAGGTCGAAGAGCTCGTCGACACGGTGAATGCCCGCTGGGGTAAGCCGGACTGGACTCCGATCATCTTCGATGCGTCGGATGCGCCGGGCCGCTCGGCCGCGGCCCTCGTCCGATACGACGTGCTGCTCGTGAACCCGCTGCGGGACGGCTTGAACCTCGTCGCCATGGAAGGACCGGTTCTGAACACCAACGACGGCGTGCTCGCCCTGTCCCGCGAAGCTGGGGCGTGGGACGAACTCCAGGGCTCGGCTCTCGAGGTCAACCCCTTCGACATCTCCGGGACGGCCCAGGCTCTCGCCCAGGCGCTCGACATGGAGGCAACCGAGCGCGCCCAGCGAGCAGCCGACCTCCGAGAAGCAGCATCGCGACGCTCGCCATCGGATTGGCTGGACTCACTGCTGGAGGCCGCGACCGGACAGGCCTAGGCCACCTCGGCCAACTTGGTCAACATCTCGAACGCACCCTCTGGGCCGGGCACCGTTACGTCGGCCTCGAGCAGAAGCTCGGCCGGCACCTCCTCGCTCTCCACCACCACCTTCAGCACGTAAGTACCCCGGCGGGCCAACTCGTCCAGGGCCTGGAACGCAGCCAGGTCACCGCGGTCATCGCCAATGAAGCAGGCCGCCCGGCACCCGTGTGCCAGATCCAGCACCGTTGTGCCCTTGTCGATGGGCACGGGAGGAACCAGCTCCCACGACATACGTCCCGGGTGGCGCAGTAGCCCCGTGCTGTCGGCCTGATCCGCGCTCCACCGCTCAACCCAAGGCGCCATGTCGGGAGCACCGCGGTAGTGGATCGTCACGGTCAGGCCCTTGCGCTCCACCGAGACTCCCGGCGGGGCCTCCGCGTCGCCACGCGCCGCCACCGCTGACACCGCATCGCGCCACTGCTCCGCTTCGGTGTCCTCGGTGGCATCGCCCTCGCGGGACGATTCCATGCCGTAGAGCCCGCGCAGCTTGACGCCTGGCCCACACGCAAGGCGTTTGCGGAGGAAGCTGAGCGGGCGTCCGGAGACGACGGCCACGCACCCGTAGATCGCGGCCAGACGGTCGAGCAGCTCACTCGTTCCCGGCAGGGCATCGGACAGTTCCGGATTGTCGACGATCGGCGCCAGGGTCCCGTCGAAATCGGTGATCACCGCTGATTGGGCCGGCTTCTCCTGGAACGGCCGTAGCAATTCAGCAGTGAGAGCGACCGCCACCCGCAGGACCATAACCTCGGGGCAATGGTCCGAAAGAGGCGCGCCCCACGAGGAGCTCTCCTCGTGCTCGTCCCGGTGCTGTTTCTGCAAGGGTGCGCCCCCGGGACAGTAGAGATCACCTTCGCTCCTCAGGAGGGAGCGACGTACGGCTACGAGATCGAGGTGGAGTCGTCGACTACGACTCTCGTGGAGGGCGAGGAACCCACCCACTCTTCCAATTCGTTCACTCTGGCCGCTCAACATGAAGTCGAGAAGACCGACTCCGATGGCACCCGGGTCCGAGTGCGGCTGCGCTCCGGCGGCAACGAGCCCAGACAACTGCTCGTACGGCTCGACCGGGCGGCGCAGCTGACCGAGGTCATCCAGGTCGAAGGGCTTCCGGCTGAGGTGCTTGGCGAGCTCGGGCTCTCGGAGATCTTTCCGGCCGCGGTGGGAGCACCTCCGGAGGGACCTCTGCGGCCGGGAGCGACCTGGGAAGTCGACGATCCAGTCCAAATTCCGGGATCCCCCCGCGCCCGGCTGGTGGGCACAGGACGCCTCGAAGCCCTCGACGTGATCGATGGGCGCGAGGTCGCTATCGTCCGAAGTTCCTATCGGCTGCCGATCAGCCGCGAGTCGGACGGGTCAACGTCGTCGCAAACGATCGAAGGCACCCACGCGACGCGCTCGCGCACGACCTACGACGTAGCCGACGGCTCCGTCGTGGCCGCGGAGGCCGAGAGCGTTGGGCGGTTCGTGCTCGAACTCAGGCCACCGGGGAGTGACTTGGGACCGGAACTATCCGGGTCACTGGAAGTACGCGTGCAGTCCGTGACGCGAAGGGTGAGCTAAGCGGCCGTCGTAGTGGTGGCCTCGGGGGCCTTGGCCAGCTCAGGCCCGACGAGGACTAGCACATGCGCCTCGCGTAGGTCAGAAACCGGGGCCGGCGTCGGCATCGGTTGCACGACCGTCGGAGGAAGTTCGAGAGTCTCGGCCACTATCTGGGCTTCAGTCTCGTATCCCGACGTGAAATGGACGACGCTGGCGTCTTCTTTGGGAGCGTCGGTGGGAGGCTTCACCATGTAGCCGGCGACGCGGAGTCGTTCGGTGATTCTCGCGGCAGCACCCTCCGTGCGGGTGGCATTGGCAACCAGCACTCCTACCTCGCCTGGTGGCCGCGCCAACGGAGCCGCGTCGACAGGCTCCTCGCCTTCGGACTCCGACACCGTGGTGTCAGTCGCTGAATCGACTGTCGTGTCAGTGGTCACGCCGACGGGGTCGGCGTCGGTTGTGTTGAGCAGCACCAGGCCCAGGAGCACGGCGACTCCGAGGAGGAGCGCGGCGCGGCCCGCAGCCACCCCGGCCGAGCGCCCGAAGGAGCCATCTGCGGCAGAGTGCGCGGCGGACTTCATCGCCACCGGTCTAATCGCTCACCGAGTGCTAGAGCCGCCGGCAGGCGGGTTGCGGCCTCCGGGGTAGGCCACGGAGCGCCCCTCGAACCGGGCGCGACGCCTGCGTTCACGCATGCGGCGCATCCGGCGCACGACGAGGGGGCGGTACTCCATCGCGTCGGCCGACTCCATCAACTCCTGGAGCATGGCGTAGTACCGCGTGGGTGACAACTCGAGTTGTTCGCGGATGCGGACCTCCTTGGGCCCGCCCTCCTGCCACCAGGACCCCTCGAAGTCGAGGACCGCACGTTCCTTATCGCTAAGAGCCACGTGCGCCAGCCTGGCAAGCCTGGCTACGAATTACAAGGATCCCCGCTGTTGGCTCTTCGCCTTACGGCTCATCGCCGCGGCTAAAACCTTCAAGTCCCCGCTCTAGCCTGTTGCACTGGCCGGTGTGGCGCAGTTGGTAGCGCAGGCGATTTGTAATCGTCAGGTCGTCGGTTCGAATCCGACCACCGGCTCTCTATTACTGGCTCTTCGCCTGACGGCTCATCGCGGTGCGGTGGGGACCCCATCCCCACCGCGCGGCTGAAGAGACAGCGGCTGAAACCTTAGAGCTGGCTACGCGAGGGAGAGCAGGCGGAGCTCGATGCCCTTGCGTTGGAGATAGGCGACCTTCTTCTCGATGGCTTCCTGCCACAGAGCCAAGTCCTTCTCGAAGTGCTCGCGGTCGCCTTCCTCGAAGGCGTGTTCGAGTTCGTCGAACGCCGCGTCTTCGGCGTCAAGCAACAGCCGGTACTTGGTCAAGAAGTGATCGTCGATCGCCTCGGCCAGGGTCAATGGTTTCCCCTATCTGCTCGGCCCGGCTCGGGCGCGTTGCAGGTGCAGCGGCCGTCCGCCAGGTGTCGTGTCGATAACCCCAACCATATAGAACGGTTGGGACAGCTGCTCAGGTCAGCGCCAATTCGCGGCGGGAGGTCCAGCCTCCGGCGAGGGCGGGTACGCCCTCGTGGTCCAGAAGAGCCCGCTTGCGGTCCAATCCGGCGGAAAACCCGCCGAGGGAGCCATTGGATGCGACCACCCGGTGGCAGGGGACGATCACCGGAACCGGGTTCGACCCCACGGCCTGACCGACGGCTCGGGCCGCTCCGGACCGCCCGGCCAAGAGCGCCAGCGCGCCGTACGTTGTCGTCGTACCCGGAGCAACGTCCCGCAGGGCCCGAAGCACCCCGACGGTGAACCCGCCAAGCGTCCCGAAATCCACATCAAGTTCGGCTATGGCGGCGTAGTCGCCGGTGAAGTAACGGTCGATGGCCAATGCGATGGAGCGGTCCGGGCGGCCCTCGGCTCGAGTTCCGGCGAAGTCCAGCGAGCGGACGCCGGCCGGTCCCGTGCTGACAGTGATCGGTCCGAGAGGGGTGAGCTGTGTCCAGGTCGTCATCGACCCGAAGCTAGCCCCAAAAGGTCCTTGACGGCCTCCTTCTCCGAAACCAGTTCGGCCGCGGTGGCGTCGATGCGCGCCTGCGCCTCGGGGGTGTGCTTGAACCCCTCGATTACCGACCAGTCGCGTTTGCCCTTTGAGCGCAGCGGGAAGCTGAACACCAGGCCCTCGGGAATGCCGTACTCACCATTGCTGACAACGCCGTTCGAGAAACAGTCGCCCTTGGGCGTGGGTTCGAGCAAGGCACGAATCGAGTCGAAGGCTCCGTTGGCCGCCGACGCGGCCGACGAAGCACCGCGCGCCGCGATGACGGCAGCGCCCCTCTTCTGCACCTTCTCGATGAACTCTCCGCTCAACCACGCGTCGTCACCGATGACGTCGGGAGCCGGCTTGCCGTTGATCGTCGCGTTGGCAGCGTCGGGGTACTGGGTGGCGGAATGGTTGCCCCAGATGCAGAGATTGGCCACGTCGGCCACCTGGGCGCCGGCCTTTGATGCGAGGAGCGACTCGGCCCGGTTCTGGTCGAGCCGCGTCATCGCCAGCCAGCGGTCGCCGGGGACGTCGGGTGCGTGGCTGCGCGCGATCAGGGCGTTGGTGTTGCAGGGATTGCCGACGACGATGATGCGGACGTCCTCGGAGGCCCCGTCGTTGATCGCCTGACCGACTGGCCCGAAGATGCCGCCGTTGGCCGTGAGCAGGTCGCCCCGCTCCATCCCCTCCTTGCGCGGTACCGACCCGATGAGCACTGCCCAGGAGACACCGTCGAAGGCGCTCTTGTAGTCCGAGGTGACGACCACGTCGTGCAGTAGCGGGAAGGCGCAGTCCTCGAGCTCCATGACCACGCCCTCGGCTCGCGGCAGCATCTGATCGAGGTCATGGAGGTGCAACTCGACCGGCTGGTCCGGCCCGAAGAGCTCGCCGGAGACGGCGCGGAAGATGAATCCGTAGGCGACGTTTCCGGTCGCGCCCGTTACCGCCAGCTTCAGCGGCGGCTTCACAGGTTCTCCACGACGGCGGCGGCGAACTCGGAGCACTTCACTTCTTTGGCCCCGTCCATCTGGCGGGCGAAGTCGTAGGTGACGATCTTCTCGGCGATGGTGGCCTCGAGGGCCTTGACGATGTCGTCAGCCGCGTCCTTCCAGCCGAGGTGGTCGAACATCATCACGCCTGATAGCAGGAGCGACGAGGGGTTGACCTTGTCCTGGCCCGCGTACTTCGGCGCCGTGCCGTGGGTGGCCTCGAAGACCCCGTGGCCGGTGACGTAGTTGATATTGCCGCCCGGGGCGATCCCGATCCCGCCGACCTGGGCCGCGAGGGCATCGGAGAGATAGTCACCGTTGAGGTTGGTCGTCGCGATTACGTCGAAGTCTCCGGGCCGGGTCAGCACCTGTTGCAGCGTGATGTCGGCGATGTTGTCCTTCACGAGAATGCGGTCGCCGGGCTTTCCGCCACAGTCGTCCCAACCGACGGCGACGTCGGAGAACTCTTCCTTGACAAGCTCGTAGCCCCACTTCATGAAGGCGCCTTCGGTGAACTTCTGGATGTTGCCCTTGTGTACGAGCGTGACGCTCTGGCGCCCCCGCTCCACCGCGTACTTGATGGCGGCGCGGATGAGCCGTTTGGATCCCGTTATCGACACCGGCTTGATCCCGACGCCGGAATCGGCCCGGATTTCCCACCCGAAGTTCTCCTTGAGCAGGCCGATGAGCTTCTTCGCCTCGGGGGTGCCTTCCTCGACTTCGAGGCCGGCGTAGATGTCTTCGGTGTTCTCCCGGAAGATGACGATGTCGACCGCGGCCGGATCCTTAACCGGGGCGGGCACGCCCTGGAACCAGCGCACCGGGCGCAGGCACACGTAGAGGTCGAGGATCTGGCGGATGGCCACGTTGAGGCTGCGGATCCCGCCTCCCACCGGAGTGGTGAGCGGGCCCTTGATCCCGATGAGGTGGTCGCGGAAGGCCTGAATCGTCTCGTCAGGGAGCCAGCTGCCGGTCTCATCGAACGCCTTCTGTCCGGCGAGCACCTCCCTCCAGGCGACCTTACGCCCGTACTTGGCGGCACCGGCGTCGAGCACGGATTGCGCCGCGGGCCAGATATCGACTCCGGTCCCGTCGCCTCGGACGAAAGGGATTATCGGCTCGTCGGGTACTTGCAGCTGCCCTTGCGGGCCCATCGTGATCTTGTCGGCCATAGGCAGCCGAGCCTAACTGCGGCCCCTACGGGTTCTGCCCGCCTCCAGGCGGCCAGACGGCACGCACGACCCGGAGTGCGGGCTTCGAGCGGTTGAGGGCATACAGATGGAGCCCCGGCGCGCCACCGCGCAGAAGTTCCTCCGACAGAGTGGCCGCCACCTCTGCCCCGATCTCGGCGACCGCACGCGGGTCGTCGGCAACCGGGTCGAGCCGCTCGGAGAGCCAGTCGGGGAAGGCGGCGCCGTTCATAGCCGCCATGCGGCGGGCGCCGGCGACATTCACCAGCGGCATGACTCCGGGCAGGACCGGAGTCGTAACGCCGAGGGCATCGAGCTCGTCACGCATACGAAAATAAGGCTCGGTCTCGAAGAAGAACTGAGTGATACCGAAGTCGGCCATGTCCAGCTTGGCCGCGAGGTGGCGCCGATCCGACTCGCGGTCGGGCGACTTCGGATGGACCTCGGGGAAGGCCGCCACTCCGACGGAGAAGCCGCCGATCTCGCGAGCCAGCTCGATCAGCTCTGACGCATAGGTGAACTCGCTCACTGCCGTCGCATCTTGCGGCGGGTCCCCACCCAGGGCGAGGACGTTCTGGATGCCTTCCTCCTTGTATTGCCGGAGTAGGTCCACCACTTCGGCGTGGGTGTGCCCGACGCAGGTCAGGTGGGGCATCGCGACCAGGCCGGTGTCTCGATGAATATGCCGCACAACGTCATGGGTCAGGTCCCGGGTCGAACCGCCGGCGCCGTAGGTGACGGAGACGAAAGCAGGCTCCGTCGGCGCCAGCCGCTGCAGGGTCTTTTCCAGGTCGCGCTGGGCCTGCTCGTCCTTGGGAGGAAAGAACTCGTAGGACAAGGTCGGACCCTGTGAGATCAGCTCTCCGATGCGCGCCATCAGGTCAGGGTAGAGCCGGCGAGATCCTCGTCGAGGCGAGCGAGTAGGACGTCGCATTCCTCGATGCGGCGTGCCGCGCTGACTGGGCCGACGTCGACGTCGCCGAGCGCAACGAACTTCTGTCGCGCCTGGACGGCGAGTCGGTATGCCTCATCCCGATGGCCCGCGTCCAGGGCCGTACCGGCGCAGAGAGAGGTCGCAAAGGCGGCTCCCTTGGCCGTTCCGTCACGAAGGGTCACTTCGAGCAGCCGTCGACTGAGGTCGTATGCCACGGGCCACAGCGCATGCTCCCGTGCCCGATTGACGGCCGCTCCGACCTCGACGAGCTGGCTGACCGGCTCCCCGGCAAGCTCCATGAAGGCCCTGCTCACCATGGCATGGCACTTCTCGTGATCGCCTTGGCGGGCAGCAACTCTCGCCCAGTCCAACAGTGCTCGCGAGGACGCACTGGGGTCCCCCGCCTCGTCGGCCGCGGCATGCGCCGCCCGAAAGTGGGCCTCCGAGGAGCTGAATTCACCCGCCGACTCGAGGACTCGGCCCAAGGAGATTTCAGCGAGCGCCAGGTTGTCGGGCCGCGAGCGACGTTCGGCCGCGGCGATCGCTCTCTCGAAGAGCTCCATGGCGCCGTCGATGTCACCGCGCATCTCAGCGACCTGTCCGAGCCGCCAGAGACCATGCGCCTCGTCGCCAAACTTCTCCGAGAATTCGAGTGAGACCTTGAACCATGCTTCGGCCTCCGCTATGTCCTTCCGGTCGAGCGCGACGAGGCCCAGGTTGTTGGCGGCCGTCGCCGCCTCATGATCCCGTCCGGGTCGCACACGAGCCAGCTCGAACGCCTGCTCATTGTGAAAATGGGCGCAGTCGAGGTCTCCGCACCGCCATGCGCTAGAGGCGATGCGATTGTGCGCTTCCTCTTCGGCTTCGGGCCTGCCCAGCTTCCGGGCTAGCGCAAGCGCCTCCTCCCCGATACGGATGCCGTCGCGAAATTCCCACCTCGAAAAGCACAACCCGCCTTGGAGAAGAAGCAGCTCGAGTCTTCGCCACTCCTCCAGATTCTCCGTCGCCAATGCCCTGCTCACCCAGGTAGCAGCGATGGTCCAGCGACCAAGCTCGGCCCAAAGCGCCGCGATTCCTTGGACGGCCGGCGCCAGAGCATGTCGCTCGGTGCGCCACCGCCATTCGAGAGCCGCCTCCATGTCGGCTTGGCTCTCCAGAAGCTCGGCTCGTTGGGTCTGCGACAAAGCTCCTTCGGCCCTGAATCTCGCGACAACCCCGTCGCACCAGTCGGCCCGTAGATGTTCGATAGCAGGTCGCTCGCCCGAAAGATCGAGCAACTCGGCTGCGAATGCTCGGACGAGGTCGAGGAGTCGGTAACGACGGCCGATGGCCGTCGTCTCGACGGTAACCAGCGAGTGGTCGACGAGAGCGGCTAGTTCGAGGGCGGCGTCGGGAAGCTCGTCGCCGCAGATGGCCTCGACGGTGGCGAAATCGGCCGACGCTTCGAAGATGGCCAGTCGCCGCAGGAGGGTGGCTTCATCCGGCTTGAGGAGGTCATAACTCCACTCGATCGCTCCTCGAACAGTGCGATTAGCGGTCGGCTGAGCCGAGCCGTCCACCAGGGCAAGCCGGTCGCTCAACCGCTCGAGGATCTGGTCGGGATCGAGAATCTTCAACCGCGACGCTGCCAATTCGATCGCGAGCGGCAGGCCGTCGAGGCCCGTGCAGAGCCTCGCGATCGCCGCCGCGTTGGTTTGGTTCAATTCGAACGAGCGGTTGGCGGCCTTGCCGCGCTCGAGGAAGAGCTCGACCGCAGGCGCGGCGGCGATCTCGGTGAGCGGGTCTTCCGGGTTCGGGAGGCCGAGCGGGGGGACGCGGAATACGGCCTCGCCCGCAAGATCCAGGGGTTGCCGAGTGGTGGTCAGCACCTTCAGGGCCGGACACTTGGAGAGCAGATGATTCACCGACGCCGCCACCGAATCGATCACGTGCTCGCAGTTGTCCAACACCAGAAGCACCTCGCGAGTCGCGATCCAGTCGGCCGCTTCTCCGAGCGAATCATCGGTTCCTGGCGGGCCGCCGACCGCCGCCAGGATCGCGGCGGGCACCTGATCGGCGTGATGGATCGGCGCGAGTTCGGCGTACCAGACGCCACCGGGATGGCCCCCGGAAGCTTCGGCCGCGACCTGGAGGGCGAGGCGGGTCTTACCCGTTCCGCCGAGCGCCACGAGACTCACCAGCCGCTGATGGGACAGGAGACCCAGCACCTCGGACACCTCCTCGTCCCGCCCGATCAGCCGGGTCAGCTGCAGAGGAAGGTTGTTGCGCAGCGCGTCGAGGGTGGCGAGCGGACGAGACACATCCGGGATTTCGGGGTGCGAAACCCGGTAGATCGACTCTGGGGCCGAAAGGTCCTTCAAGCGATGGACGCCGAGATCGACCAATTCCACACCGGCCGGTGTCCGATCGCGAAGCAGGCCGACCGACACCTCCGACAGGAGAAGTTGGCCGCCGTGCCCCGCTGACCGCAGGCGGGCAGCACGGTTGACCGTGCGGCCGTAGTAGTCGCCATCGCGAAAGTCAGCCTCGCCGGTGTGCACCCCCATTCTCACGGTCAGCTCGCTGCCCGCCAGCGCCTTCAGGATGGCAATACCGGCTTTCACCGCGTCGCTCGCCGTTGTGAAGACGCAGAAGTGGCTGTCGCCCTCACCACGGGCCTTGACGACGACCCCCGAGTTCGCCGATACCGCCTTGCCCACGAGTCCGTCGAGGTGGGCGATAAACGCGCCTGTGCCCTCCGGGTCACGCTCCCACGCGGCGGTGGAGCCCTCCACGTCGGTGAGCAGAAACGTGACCGTGCCGGTCGGGAGTGCCTTCACTGCATGCAGGATACGAGCCGGCCCCGTCCGCGGTTCAGCCGAGGGCCCGTTCGGCAGCCTCCACGCAGTTGCGCATGAGCATGGCAAGGGTGGTGGGTCCGACGCCGCCGACCCGCGGTGTGATCCAGCCCGCGACCTCCTCGCACGACTCGTCTACATCCGGAAGCACCCTTCTGCCCTTGTACTGAGCACCGGCACCCACCACTACGCCGCCGGGTCGGATGTGTTCGGGCTGGATGATGCCGGGCGAGCCCGCAGCCGCGACGACGATGTCGGCCCTCTTGGTGTATTCGGCCCAGTCCGGGACTCCGGTGTGGACGACTGTGACCGCGGCGTTCGCAGTGGGCCGCTTCTGCGACAGCAACAGCGCCAGGGGCCGACCCAACGTGATTCCCCGTCCCATGATCACGACGCTTCGCCCCGCTACCGGGACTTCGTAATGCGCCAGCAGCGCCTCGATGCCGGCGGGGGTGCACGACACCGGGCCGGGCAATCCGAGGGCCAGTCGGCCGATATTTACGGGATGGAGGCCGTCGACGTCCTTGTCAGGATCCAGCAGCAGCAGGGCCTTCCAGTAGTCGATCTGCGGCGGCGGAGGGTACTGGAACAGCACGGCGTCAATGTCGTGATCGTCGTTGAACCGCCGGATCACGGTCTCCACGTCGTCTTGGGTGGCGTCCTGCGGAAGCTGCTCGTGGGTCGACGTGATGCCGAGGTCGGCACACAGCTCCCGTTTCATGCGGATGTAGCTGGCCGAGTCGGGGTTGTCACCAACCAGCAGGGTGGCCAGGTTCGGTGGCCGCCCTTTGTCGGCGAGCACCTTTATGCGGCCGCGTAGATCCTCCAGGACCGCGTCCCTGACCGGGACGCCCGACATGATCACCGCCACGTGGACGCCTCCGTAACTGTTCCTATCCCCCGGCAAGCACGCGCGCGGTGGGGGTTGGGGGTCCCCCACCGCACAGCGATGAGCGCTTGCGCGAAGAGCCAGCAATGTCGCGCGCTGAACGCGCGACGCGCGTTGGGGCAGGTCCACGCGTCTTTTCCCCAACCTGTTTGACCTTTCGGGCTTCGGTGCTACCGTCCGAAACCTCAGCCTCCTCCAGACGAGTCCGGCCGGGTCCTTCGACCGCGGCAAGGTCGTCTGGAAGGGGGCTGTTGTCGGTTTCGGAGTAGTTATCCACAGGTGTGGACGGGTTTGTGGACGGGCGA
>JAHWKP010000033.1 GCA_019347775.1 Actinomycetota bacterium
GAGCCGCTGTTCTCCGCGCGCGCCATCGGATCGACCAACCTGAGCCGGTTCAACGAACGACGCTTCGACCGGCTTCTCGATCGCGACGCCCGCCGGGCCACGACGCCCGAGGACCAGGCGCTCGTGTACCAGGAGCTCGAGGACATGGCGTGCGCCGAGATGCCGGTGGTGCCGGTGTCGAGCGCGAGAACGACCGACACCTCAGTCCTCCAATTCGGGCACGGGCTCGTAGTAGTTCTCGGGGCCGATCTTCTTGACGTCGGTTAGCCAGTCGCCGTCGTAGACGTCGGTTGGGCCTTGGCGGCGGTCGACGAGGCTCCAGGCCTGGCGCTTGTAGGTCCAGTTGTCGGGTTGCAACTCGTGGGCGCGGCGGAACCACTTGACCGCGTCGTCGCCGTAACCCTCGCGCCAGAGGTGCTGGCCGAGCTCGAAGGCGGCCGCCGCTTCCGCTGTCTCGGGGGACCGGGGTCGGGAGCGGGCGAGTACTTCCTCTGGGGGCAGCGCGAAGCGGCTGGCTTCACTCTTGTCGGCCCAGTCGCGAACGGCTTCGGCGTAGCCCTTCGGCACCTTCAGCCGTTGGACGAGCTCGAAGGCCTCGCGCATCTTGGGCGGGGCGTCGGCCGGCAGTTCGGTGGGCGGTTGGTAGCCGACCCCGGATGGCGACGGACCGCTGAACGCGGTCTCGGGACCACGCACGATCATCCCGTCCTCGTCGATCCACACCGCGGAGGGAACGTTGACGATGCCGAGGAGCTCGTCGAGGCGATGGGCGGAGTCGATGAGCGACGGGTGCTCGGGGTTCGCGCGCTCGACGTGCTTGCGAACGGCGTCGGGCCCGCCCGTGTCAAGGGCGACGGTGACGATCTCGAGGCCCTTCGGGTGAAGCTCGGTTCGGAGTTCCTGCCACACGGGCAGGTCGAGGCGACACCCTCACCAAGAGGCCCAGGCGACCATCACGACCTTGCGGCCGAGCAGGGACGAGAAGGAGAAGGGTTCTCCGTCGAGATCGGGGAGCGTTAGCTCCGGGAACCGGACGCCGGTGAGGAACCGTCCGCCGGACTCAGGCCCGAGCGACCACACACCATGGTCGGCGTCGTGGAGCAGCGGCATGCCGAGTCGCTGTGAGAGCGGCTCGAGGTCCACGCCAGACAGGTCGTCGGATGGGAAGGGCACGCAGACGTCATCGCGGCACAGGCCTTCGAGCTTGAGCTCCCAGCCGGTGGCGCGTCGCAACTGGTCGGCAGTGAGCCGAGGCGCGGTGGCGATCACGGTCCCGAACCTATTTGAGCCGCACAGTGCAAACCTTCGCGAACGCCCTTTGACCTGCGGATTCTCGGGCCGCTCAGGCTTGACACCGTGGTAGTTACAATGCTGTAATAAGTCCCACATCTCGGGGCGGATCTCCGGCGGACCACAACATGTAGTGGTGGAACCCGTGCTTGGGCTAAAAAAAGAAAAGCCGCAAATGGCGGCAGGGACCTGGAGGAATTCGACTGATGGCTATCGCTCCTGAACGGCTCGGCATTGGGATCCGCCGGCACTTCACTACGCCCGGGGTTCATCCCTACGACGAGATCACGTGGGAGGAGCGAGACGCCCGCATCACCAACTACAAGGACGGCAGCGTCGCCTTCGAGCAGCTCGGAGTCGAGGTGCCGTCGACGTGGAGCGTCAACGCCACCAACATCCTCGCCCAGAAGTACTTCCGGGGTACGCTCGGCACCGACGAGCGCGAGACGTCGCTCAAGCAGGTCGCCGACCGGGTGGTGAACACCATCACCGCATGGGGTGTGAAGGACGGTTACTTCACGGACACCGCGGAAGCCGAGGCCTTCTCGGCAGAGCTCAAGCACCTGATCGTCACCCAGAAGGCGGCCTTCAACTCGCCGGTCTGGTTCAACATCGGCGTCCGCGGTGTGCCGCAGCAAGCATCAGCTTGCTTCATCCTGTCGGTCGACGACTCGATGCAGTCGATTCTGAACTGGTACGTCGAGGAGGGCACGATCTTCAAGGGCGGTTCGGGATCCGGCGTGAACCTGTCCAAGATCCGCTCCTCAAAGGAGGCCATGACCGGCGGCGGGACTGCCTCCGGTCCGGTGAGCTTCATGCGTGGCGCCGACGCGTCGGCGGGGACAATTAAGAGCGGAGGCAAGACCCGTCGCGCCGCCAAGATGGTCGTGCTCAACGTCGACCACCCCGACATCGAAGAGTTCATCTGGTGCAAGGCGCGCGAGGAGCGCAAGGCCCACGCCCTGCGCGACGCCGGATTCGACATGGGCCTCGACGGCGACGACATCCACTCGATCCAGTACCAGAACGCCAACAACTCGGTGCGGGTCAGCGACGAGTTCATGCAGGCCGTGATCGACGACGCCGATTGGGAACTCAAGGCGGTTACCGACGGCCGGACGATTCAGACGCTCAAGGCGCGCAAGCTGTTCCGTGACATCGCCCAGGCCGCATGGGAGTGCGCCGACCCCGGCGTGCAGTACGACACCACGATCAACAAGTGGCACACCGCCCCGGCCACCGGCCCGATCACGGCAAGTAACCCCTGCAGCGAGTACGTACATCTGGATGACAGCGCGTGCAACTTGGCTTCGCTGAATCTGATGAAGTTCCTCAACCCGGACGACTCGTTCGACGTCGAGGGCTACAAGGCCGCAGTCGCGGTTGTGTTCACCGCCCAGGAGATCCTCGTCGGCAACGCTGACTACCCGACCGAGAAGATCGCGGAGACCTCCCGGCGCTTCCGCCAGCTCGGCATGGGCTACGCCAACCTCGGCGCTCTGCTCATGGCCCAGGGGCTTCCCTACGACTCAGACGCCGGACGGGCGTGGGCCGGTGCGATCACCGCGCTCATGACCGGGCACGCCTACGAGACCTCGGCCCGCACCGCCGGCCGCATGGGTCCGTTCGCCGGCTACACCGAGAACGCCGAGCACATGAAGCGCGTGCTGCGCATGCATCGCGAAGCGGCTGCGCAGATCGACGAGGAGCTCGTTCCGCCGGAACTGCTGTCGGCTGCTCAGGAGTCCTGGGACAACGCGGTCGAACTCGCGGAATCCAACGGCGTGCGCAACTCGCAAGCGACAGTTTTGGCTCCGACCGGGACTATTGGCCTTCTGATGGACTGCGACACCACGGGTATCGAACCAGACCTGTCGCTGGTCAAGACCAAGAAGTTGGTCGGTGGCGGCACGATGTCGATCGTCAACCAGACGGTGCCCCGTGCGCTCGACAAGCTCGGTTACGCGGCCGAGGAGCGCGACGTGATCATCGCCTACATCGCCGAGAACAACACGATCATGGGAGCGCCGGCACTGAAGGACGAGCACAAGCCGGTGTTCGCCTGCTCCATGGGCGACAACGTGATCCACCACATGGGTCACATCCGGATGATGGCGGCGGCCCAGCCGTTTTTGAGCGGCGCGATCTCCAAAACGGTGAACATGCCGCGCGACGTGACGGCCGAGGACATCGCCAAGGCGTACTTCGACGGCTGGAAGCTGGGGCTCAAGGCGGTGGCCGTCTACCGCGACAACTGCAAGCTTGGTCAGCCGCTCTCCACGACCAAGAAGGAAGGTGCGGCTGAACCGGCCGGGGACGCGGCCACCACCGCGGCGCCGGTTGCCGCTGCGCCGGCCGCCAGCACCGACGATCTCGCCGGCCTGCAGAAGTCCTACGACTCAAACGTGCTGGTGGTACGCGAACCCCTCCGGGAGCGCATGCCCAAGCGTCGTCGTTCGGCGACGTTCAAGTTCCGGGTGGCCGACTGCGAGGGCTACGTCACCGTCGGTGAGTACGACGACGGGCGCCCGGGTGAGATCTTCGTCCGGGTCGCCAAGCAGGGCTCGACCCTGGCCGGCATCATGGACGCCTTCGCCGTGTCGGTCAGCCTCGGGCTGCAATACGGCGTTCCGCTGGCGACGTACGTGAACCAGTACTGCAACACCCGCTTCGAGCCGGCCGGCATGACCGACGACCCGGACCTGCGGATCGCATCGAGCCTGATCGACTACATCTTCCGCCGGTTGGCCGTCGATTACCTCCCGCGTGAACAGCGCGAGACGCTCGGCATCCTCACCAGCTCCGAGCGGGTGCAGCCCACTCTTCCCGGAGTGGAGGAGGAGACCACGCCGTCGGCGCCGCTGGTCGCATCCGAGCCCGTCGCATCGAGCGCTTCGTCGGTAGAAGCCTCGCCGGAGCCGAAGATCTCCGACGCCCCGTACTGCTCGCAGTGCGGCATCCAGATGGTGCGGGCCGGCTCCTGCCACGCCTGCCCCAGCTGCGGCACGACATCGGGCTGCAGCTAGTTCGCCAGCTCACCCGCGCATAACCGAGAGGGCCCGGAGCTTCGGCTCCGGGCCTTCGTCGTCCGAGGACTTGCGTGCCCGGCTGATGTCTGCTTATCTACAACCAGATGGTTGTAGATAGGTTGATCGACGAGACCGTGGACGGCCTGTTCCGCTCACTGGCCGACCCCACCCGCCGCGACATCCTCCGCCGCTGCGGCCGTGGACAGCTGTCGGTGTCGCAACTGGCCGTGTGCTATCCGATGAGCTTCGCCGCCGTGCAGAAGCACGTTGCGGTCCTGGAGAAGGCCGAACTGGTGACCAAGGAACGCAAGGGCCGCGAACAACTGGTGCGAGGCAAGGTCGAGACCATCCGCACGGCCGGTCGACTCCTCGAGGAGCTCGAAGTCGTCTGGCGAGGCCGCATCGACCGGATCGAGCAGATCCTGGGAGACGAAAAGAGAGGAAGCCGCAAATGACCGTCAAGAGCGTCACCAAGGACCCGGAGGCCCTGACCATGACGATCTCCGTCGAACTCGACGCCACCGCCGAGCGCGCCTGGCAGCTCTGGGCGGACCCGCGTCAGCTCGAACGGTGGTGGGGACCTCCGACGTATCCCGCCACCGTCGTCGACCACGACCTAGTCGCCGGCGGCGGCGGGACCTACTTCATGACGAGCCCCGAGGGCGAGAAGTTCCACGGCTGGTGGGAAGTCATTTCCGCCGACCCGCCGAAGCGCCTCGAACTGAGGGACGGCTTCGCCGACGACAGCGGCAAGCGCAACGATGAGATGCCCGTCACGGTCATGACGATGACGTTGGACGAGATCGATTCGGCCCGCACTCTCATGACCATCGAGTCCCGCTTCCCCTCCAAGGAAGACATGGAGCGCCTCATCGAGATGGGCATGGAGGAAGGCATCAAGGAAGCCCTTGGCCAAATCGACGCCATCCTCGCCGGAGACGCGACCTCCGGCTAGCGGCCGCGAGTCGGGGGAACGGAAAGGGGGCGTACTTAGATCGGACTACCCGATCGGAGCACGCCCGATCATTCCTGGACCAGGCAGACCTCCGCGGACGTGCACCCGCGATGTTCGGCAACGGCCGTCGTCTCGTCCCGGAGAGCGGAAAGCGTTGGCTTCGTCATCTTGGCGAAGGGTTCGACATTCAGGACCAGGTGCTTGCCCTTCTTCTTCGGTCTCCACGATGCGACCGGGACACCGGCCGCAAGTATCAGTCCGTCGGTCGGCGTAGCTCGCCAGACTCGTTTCTGGACTTCCCTATCGGGAACGAGGGTGGCCCGATCGCGGTCCATCAGATACGGATCGTGAGGCGGAAGAATCCTGATGCCCGTCGCCTTCCGGGGTGACTCGTAGCGTTCCACGTCCTCTGTGAGCAGGTAACGCCCCATCGCCACCTCGGTCGTGCCCGCGCTCTCCAGCGACCGCGCCGCATCACCACGGCTGATTCCGCACCAGGCGGCGAAGTCGGCGGCCGTAGACGGGCCGTAGCAGCGAAGGTATCGACGCACGAGCTCGGCCCGAGCCTGCTTCCGCGATCCGGGCTCCTTCATCGGCACGTACATCCGCAGGCCGTCCATTTGCTCGTGTCGCCAGACACCTGACTCGCCGACCAGGTCGAAGAGCCCTGTTTCGATGTGCGCGACCTTGCACCGCCCTCGACACATGGGCGACAACTCGGGCAGGGCCCGGGTAAGCGCACCGCTCAGTACGCCGATGTCCACTGGTCCATCCGCCAATGCCTTCCGGGCAACCTTCTTCGCCAGCTCGACCGCCTCGATCGCCGTGTATCCCGACTGATCGAGGACTGGGAGGAACGGCTTGAGCCGCGCTCGAAGCGACTCCTCGTCGGCGGGCATCGTCCCCAGCGTGAACGGGCCGACGTCGTCGACCGGAACAATCGTCCTCGTACCCCGTGTACTGAGGACGTCTGCGAGCTCGCCCCCTTTCAACGCTCCATCGAGGCGGTCTCCTGTGACGCCCTCGACTCGCGCATGCAGCGAAAGGATCGCCGAGCCCTTCGCGTCGCGAATGCCGACTGCACCCACAGCCTTCGCAACGTCGCCAGCGGCGAGCCGGGTGCCGAGGTTGTGGCTGGCGGCCCGGAACGCGAGCACGCGCAGGCGATCCAGCGTCATCAAGAGAAACCATACGACGAGGCCTCCGGCCGTAGTGTCCTGAGATGGACCGCGAAGAGCTAGTCGCAACTCAGACACCGCTGAAGGCCAAGTACAAGGAGGACCCGTCGGCGGCGGTCGTGACGCTCAAGGCTGAAGGAAAGCTCGGCGAAGGTGTGAGCTGCTCCGTACAGACCGGCCGTGCTCTGGCCGAAGCCGGGCTTCACCCGGCCACTGGGGGCGACGGCACTCAGCTCTGCTCCGGCGACATGCTCCTCGAGGCCTTGGCCGCCTGTGCCGGCGTGACCATGAAGGCGGTGGCTACGTCGCTCGAGATCCCACTCGACGGGGGCACGATCCGAGTCGAAGGCGATCTCGACTTCCGAGGGACCCTCGCCGTCGACAAGGAGGCACCAGTCGGCTTCCGCGACATCCGCATGAACTTCGACCTCGACACTACCGCCGACCAAGAACAGCTCGCCACATTGATCAAACTCACCGAGCGCTACTGCGTCGTTCTCCAGACGTTGAAGAACCCGCCGCAGCTCTCGGTGGCCTGAGCAGTCGTGCCCGACCTCGACGCCAACAAGGCGAACGCCAAGGCGTTCTACGACCTGGCCTTCAACCAATGCAAACCTCGGGAGGCAATCGAGCGCTACGTCGGCGCTCAGTACCGCCAGCACAACCCAACGGTCGAAGACGGCAAGGAGGCCTTCGTCGCCTACTTCGAGCGACTCGCCGAGGAATATCCAGGTAAGCGGGTCGAGTTCCGCAGGGCCATAGCCGAGGCTGACCTGGTGGCGCTGCATTGCTTCCAGGAGTGGCCCGGTGACGAGGACTACGCGGGGATCGACATCTTCCGCTTCGACGGCGACGGCAAGATCATCGAGCACTGGGACGTGCTCCAAGCCATCCCGCCCACGTCGAAAAACGACAACGGGATGTTCTGACAAGGCAGAGCGGGCGTATTTAGCCAAAGTCCGATCGGAGCAGATCCGGCTGGGGGGCCTTGTGCCTTCGGAAATGTGAGGGACCTCCCCGATGATCTGAGGGGGGCCCATCCGTACCGTCATGTAGTAATCCAGCCGATTACTGCCTCCATCACCCGATGGCGGTGGACCAACCTAGGAGTGAACCGTTGACCCGTCACAAGGTGATGCTCGCCCTGTCCCTGCTAGCCGTACTTGTCCTGTCCTCACCATCCGCCCTCGCCCAGGCTCCCGGCCCGGTCGTCGCTTCTAAGCACCAGCAGGAATTCACCCAACCGCCCGGCGAATTCGACCTCGTCCAGATCGTCCAGGAGCTCGCACCCGGCGCAGAAACCCCGCCCCACTCCCATGGCGGAAACGGTCAGGCAACCGTGCTTGAAGGCGAGGTTGTCCTGAGAGTCGGCGACAAGGAGACCACCTTCAGTGCCGGCGAGGGCTTCGTCGAGACGGCCGGGGAGAAGATGCAGGTCGCCAACACCAGCTCGGCTCGGGCCCGCTTCGTGGTCGCCTTCGTCCTCCCCAAGGGAAGCGAGCTCACCACGCCAGGAGGGACCTCATCCAAGCCGGGGCCGACGGTCCTGTCCAAGCATCAGATCTCCTTCGACCAGGTCGGCCCCTTCGACCTCATTCAGCTCGTCCAGAAGTTCGCTCCGGGTGCTGCGACGCCCCCGCACTCGCACGGCGGCAATGGCCAGGTCAACGTCGTCGAGGGAGAGTTCGAACTCCGCACGCCGGGAAGCACCAAGCGCTTCTCCGCAGGTCAAGGTTTCACCGAGACCGCCGACCAGGCCATGCAGCTCGTCAACATGGGAACCACCGAAGCGACCATGGTCGTCGCCTTCGTTCTCGCCAAGGGAGCGGAACTCACCACCGCTCGCGGCGCGGTCGAGCTCGCCGCCACGGGTCCGCTCACGACTGTCCCGCTGACGGCGACGGGCCTCTGGCTGGTAGTCGTCGGCTCGCTCTTCCGCCGGGTGGCTCTCAGCCGCACCTAGACGCACCGCCCCGCGGGCGGGGAGGCTCCGGCCGCTCCGTCCATACTGGATCCCCGAATGGGGATCCTCGCGGGGCGTGACAAGGAGCTGGCGGTCCTGGCCGAACAGGCCGCCACCGCCCTCTCCGGCTCAAAGACAACCAGCGTCGTCGTAGTGGGAGATCCCGGTGTCGGCAAGACCACCCTGGTCGATGCCGCAGTGGCTGGCCTCCAACCCGAGAGGGTCGTGCGGATCGTCGGCTACGCGACGGAACGCACCGTCCCGCTCGCGGCGGCACGGGACCTGCTGCGACTGGTGGCCGAGCACGAGGATCTCGACGACCTGAAAGGCGTACTTACCGACGCCGCCGGCGTGTCGGAGCGTTGCTATCAGGCCGTCGTGGCGAGTGCTCCGCTGCTGCTGGTGGTCGACGACCTGCAGTGGCTCGACCCTCTCAGCATCGGGCTGGTGCACTACGTCATCCGAGGTGTTTCGGCCGCCGATGTCCCACTCGCCACCATCGTCGCATCCCGGGCGTCCTCTGAAGCGAGCGACTTCATCGATTCGATCCGCCGGGCCCTGCCCTCTGAGAGCGTCCACGTCGTCGAATTGGCGCCCCTCAGCCGATCTGCTGGCATCGCCGTGGCGACATCGGTCGACCCCACCCTCGATGAGACAGAGGCGACCCGACTCTGGGAGCGAGCCCGCGGCTCGCCGTTCTGGATGCGGGCGTTGCTTCAGGACCGAGGGACCTCCTCGACGCGAGACCTAGCTCTTCGCCGTCTTCGCCACTGCAGCGACGACGCGTCGGTTCTTGCTTCGATGCTCGCGCTCGTAACCCGCCCCCTCTCGCGGCGCGACGCCGGCGAGATTCTCGAATGGCTGCCGGAGCGAGTTGCGGAGGCCGCATCAGAACTCGTCGACCGCGGGATCGCCGTCTCTGAGGGTCGGATCATGCACCTGGTTCACGACCTCGTTCGGGACGCATTGACCACCTCCATCGAGAGTTCGCTCCGCATCGACCTGCATCGCCGGGTCGGCGCTTGGCTCGAGCGCCTGGGCGCAGACGATCCAGCAGCTCTCGTCGAGGCCCTCGCCCACGTTCGCGCCGCGCGAGAGAACGCCGCCTCCCTCGGCCTCCGTATTGCGACCGCTCCTAGCCGGCGCCTTCTCGGATCCGAAGCCGTCCAGGAGCTCGCCCGAGTAGCGGACGACCTGCCCTGGGCCTCGCTCGACCGCGTTTGCCTAGACCAAGCAATCGCCCGCCTCGCTGGAGAGCTTGGCGACCAGGATCTCGCGCTGGCGCGGTGGACCGCTGTCCTCGAGCAGGCGGCCGACGCCGACACCAGAGCCGAAGCCGGACTCGGCGCAGCGCGCGCAGCAACCGCGTTGGAGAGGGGCCCACTCGCTCGTCGCCTACTCGACGCGGTGCGCTCCGTCATCAGTGAAGACTCACCCCAGCACGTGCGAA
Source organism: Actinomycetota bacterium (assembly GCA_019347775.1). Classification (GTDB taxonomy): domain Bacteria; phylum Actinomycetota; class Acidimicrobiia; order Acidimicrobiales; family JAHWKP01; genus JAHWKP01. Next base: position 9,866 of record JAHWKP010000033.1, read on the forward strand.
CGCTCGCCCTCGACGCCCGGCTGACAGAGTCGCTCGACCACCGGCCCGACGATGCGCGGCTGATCATCGGCGAGGCCATGACGCTCGCTCGGGCGTGGAGCGCCGAGTCCCAGCTTGCGGGCGACGCCCAAGCCGCGTATCTCGACGCCCTCGCAACCGCGATGGAACTCACCAAGATGGACAACGACGAGGCTGGCCTGGCCGAGCTCGCCGAGGAGGCGGTCGCCGTGGCGCGCGGCGTCGGCGACCAGCAGCATCTCGAGGCCGTCCTAGGCCGGGCGACAGCCCGATACCGCAGCGACATCGTCTCGTCGACCGAAGGGGTCCGAGCGGTCTGGGAAGAAGCCAACCGGAGAGTCCTTCCGACCGTCGAACTCGAAGCCGGCTACTGGCTGGCCCGGCTCCTCCGCCACCTCGGTCGGATTGTCGAGGCCTACGACGTCGCCGAATCCACGCGTCTCCTCTCCTTGCGAGTCGGCGCTCTATCGCGGAATCGCGGTGCCATCGAGTTCACCGAGCGCCTCGTCGCGCTCAGCAGCGGACCATGGCAGCCTGCTCTTGAAGCTCTGGCCGATTCAGCCGAGAAGGCGACCGACCCGCACTTCGAGCTGCGGCTCTGGCAGTTCGTCGCCCAGTGGGAGGCGCGGCTCCACGGTCGCTCTGCCGCTCTGTCCGTCGCGAATCACGTCCGAGCGGCGCTCGACGCGGCCGCCGCCGCCAAATGCTCCCGCTGCGGCACGGAACTTCTCCTGGTTGCCGCCGAAGCCCTCGCCGTCGTCGGCGATGCGGCGCGCGCCGCACCGTTGCTGGACGAGTGGGACAGCAAGGGCGACGCCTCCCATCCGTATTGGGGGCTGGCCCGACGGCGTGCCGGCGCGCTTTTGAAGCTGGCCGACGACGGCGGCACCGCGGCGCACGACGACCTGGTGTCGGTGTTGGTCGACTCGCAGGCGATGGGCTTCGGGCTCCATGCCTTGTGGGATGGCATTCACCTCGCACGCGCTCAAGTCGACTTCGATCGCGCCGCCGCGGCGAAAACCCTCCGCGCTGTCGCCGCCCAAGCCACCGCGGGCGGCGCTCGGACCGAAGCGGCCGTCGCGGAGCAGGCGCTCCGCAGACTGGGCGTTCGCACTTGGGCCCGGCAGTCGGCGACGGTTGGCGACGACCCGCTGGGCGCGCTGACCGAACGTGAGCGCGAGATTGCAACCTTGATCGCGGGCGGAGCCAGCAACCCCGACATCGCCGGCCGGTTGTTCCTGTCGCGTAAGACCGTCGAGCGCCATGTCTCTAACGTCCTAGCGAAGCTCGGAACGCGCAACCGAGCTCAGGTCGCGGCTCTCGTTTCTCAGCAGGCAGCGCCGAGCGGCGACTAGTCGTCGTTGGCACTCACATAGCCGTGACCGACCGACGTCTCGGTGTGGACACCGGCGGCACCTTCACGGACGCGGTCGCGAACGACGGCAGCGTGGTGAAGATCCCGTCGACGCCGTCGGACCCGGCGGCCGCGGTAGCGGCCTCCCTCGGCGAGTCTCCCGTAGATGTGCTGGCCCACGGCACCACCGTCGCCACCAACTCCCTCGTCGAGCGCCGCGGGGCGCGCGTATCGCTCATCACCAACGAGGGCATGGCCGACGTCATCGAGATCGGACGGCAGGACCGCCCCTCGCTCTATGACCACTTCGCCGACCGCCCGACTCCACTGGTGGAGCGCTCCGACCGCCTAGAGATCTCAGGCCGTCTCGACGCCAGGGGAAACGAGGTGAACCCGCTGGGCAAGCCGCCCGTGATCCCGGCAGGCACCGAAGGCATCGCCGTGTGTCTTTTGCACGCCGATCTCAACGCCGCCCATGAGCAAGAACTCGAGCGCCGGCTCGCGAAGCGGCTCCCTGTGTCGCTTTCGTCCGACGTCGCACCCGAGTTCCGAGAGTTCGAGCGCACCGTCACCACCGTCCTGAACGCCTACCTCCGCCCGCCCTGCGAGGAGTACCTCTCGCGCCTCGGCGACCTGGCCGAGACAGCGCTCGTAATGACCTCGGCCGGCGGCCTCGTTCCGCTCGACTTTTCCACGGCCCGCCCGGCCACCCTTCTGCTGTCGGGACCGGCGGGGGGAGTGCGGGCCGGCGCGGCCGCCGCCCGCGCCGCGGGCTATCCCGACGCCGTCACTTTCGACATGGGCGGAACCAGCACCGATGTCTGCCTCGTGCTTGGCGGCGAGCCCGCCCCCGCCGCCCAGCGCTCGGTTGCCGGCTTCCCGGTGCGACTCCCGTCGCTCGACATCCACACCATCGGCGCGGGCGGCGGCTCCATCGCCCATCTCGACCCGGGCGGCGCCCTCCACGTCGGGCCCCGCAGCGCTGGCGCCCAGCCCGGTCCCGTCTCCTACGGCCTCGGCGGCACCGAGCCCACCGTCACCGACGCCGACCTCGTGGCCGGCCGCATCCCACCTTCGGCCACTTTCCCCGGACTGGGAACACTCGATCTCGCCGCGGCGCGCGCCGCGCTCGAACGACTGGGCGTCTCGGCCGCCGACGTGATCGACGTGATCGACGCGGCCATGGTGCAGGCCGTTCGAGCCGTCTCGGTGGAGCAGGGCATCGACCCGACGTCACTCGCACTCGTCGCCTTCGGCGGCGGCGGACCGCTGCACGCCTGTGCCATCGCCGATGCCCTCGACATGGCCGCGGTCATCGTGCCGCCGCGCGCCGGGGTACTGTCCGCGGCCGGCATTCTCACCGCGCCGCGCCAGCTCGACGTCGTGAGTTCCTGGCCCACTCCGCTCGACCACTCAGATCTGGGCGCTGCCCTCCGGAAACTCGCGGAATCGGCGTCGAGCGAACTCACCGGTGAGGTGACGACCGCGGTCGACTGCCGGTA
>JAHWKP010000034.1 GCA_019347775.1 Actinomycetota bacterium
CGGCGAGGATCTCCGACAGAGGTACCTCCGTCGGCGAATCGGCGATCATGTGCGTGCCGTCGGGAAGGTTGAAGTACGTCACCAGGTCCGTCTTAGGGTCCCACTCCCATACTCGGGCGCCGATCTGTTCGAGGGCGCGCTCGGCGTCGCGGAGAGCTCCGAGCACTGCCTCTTCGGCCTCGCACTCCTCCGTCACTTCGGCGAACGTCCCGGTCGCGCCGATCGACTCGCCGGTGTCGCTCAGCACGGCTTGGCCGGAGCAGTCGAACCACCGCAGACCGGGTGCGGTTACCCGAAACCTGGCGCTGAGCGGAGCGCCGGTTTTGAGCGCCTGGCAGAACTGGCCCTTGATGAGCTCGACGTCATCGGGATGGATGACCCGGATCACAAGATCAGGTGAACGCAGGACGATGTCGGGTAGGCCGAGGATCTCCTCTGCGCCCGGCGACCATTCCATGCGGTCGGCTTGAGCATCCCAGCGCCACGCGATCAGCCCTGAGGCGGCGAGCGCCTGGGCCTCAAGACTCTCGGTGACAATCTTCACTCCCTAGTCATCGGCACGGTCGGCGGTTGGCTGAATGCAGGAAATCCACAAGCCTGTGAGGAAATCCACAAGCCTCTGAGGGGCGCTGCCAGTGTTCAGCTGAAGGAGAGCACCACCGTGTCGTCGCTGATGTCGCTGGGTCGCCCCACCACCAGGCCGAAGACCCAGCGGTTGGCCTGGCGGGCCACGTAGTCGTAGCTGGGGTTGGGCACCGGAGAGGCCGACAGCACGACCGGGTATCCGTCCCGGCCGGCCTCGGCCGAGGCCAGCAGGGCATCCTGGAACCGCAGACCGCTCGCCAGGGCGACCCGGTTGCCGCCCGGGAAGTACTTCTCCGACACCGCCGCCGACGTCGAGTACCGGTCGGGACCGGCCACCCGCTCACTGACCCCGGTCGACTTGGCCACCGCGTCGCTCACGACTGCGGGCCCCCCGACCAGGACCCTCGGCAAGCTGCTGTGCGCCTTCAGGTAGGCATCGGTGGCGGGCGGGACGCTGCTAGGGCCGACCAGCAGGATCGGTGAACGCCGGTGCCCAGCGGGAGCGCCAGCCAGCACGGCATCGGGGAATGACGCCCCGGAGACCAAGAACGCCTCGTTCGGCGTGGGATTGACTTCAGGGGCGATGGCTGCGGCCGTGGCGAACCGGTCCGCGCCGGCCAGGCGCCGCACCGCCATTCCGGCACTGACGAACTCGGCTTCCATGGCGGCGGAGATGGCGGCCGGGCCGCCGAGGACGAACACGGTGCCTCCGGGCGCCATGACCCGGCGGGCCTCGTCGATGACGTTGGCGGGCACGTCGTTGGGCGGCGTCAGGAGTACCGGCCCTCGATAGGCCGTGGCCAGCGGGCCACCGGCGAGAGCATCGGCGAAACCGTCGGTCCGGGCCACCACGACCGCCTTGGCCGAGCCCGCAGCCAGGCGGCGGCTCAGCAGAACGGCGGTATCGGGATCACCGGCGCCGCCGACCCGGCTGATCGGGGTGCGCACGATGAACGGCAGCTGCCCGGCGTCCTTGACGAAGTTGACCGTGACCCACAGGCGGGTCCCTGCCCAGGTCACGCCGACGCCGGCGTAGCCGTAGTCACCGAGGACGTTGGCCCGGTGTCCGGTGGACTTCATGAAGGCGTCGTGCAGGCTGGTCACTCCGCCGCCCGCACCGACGTTCTCGGCCAGCCGCCGGTAGTTCGGGTAGCGGGAGGCGAGCTGCGTCGCGTAATCCGGGTTGTGGGCCAGCTGGTTGCGAGAGGCCATGGCCGCCGACCACGAGCGGGCCACGTCGCGGGCTCCCTCGATCATGGCGAGCGGTCGCAGGCCGTGCGCCCGACGGTCCCGGTTGATCAGATTCAGGAAGTCCCACTCGTCGTACTGGGGATTCTCGGGCGAGGCCTGGACCATTCCGGGCAGGGCGACGCCGACGGCCAGTACCGCGACGAGTGCAGCGAGGAGCACCCGCAGCCGCGTCGAGAGCCAGAGCCTGCCGTTCCCTCTTGTATCCGCCGTATCTTCTCGCACCCTTTAAGTATCGGCAAAAGGTGCCCAGATGCGACTTTTGTTGTCCTTACGTTGTCCGTTTGTCGGCGGGCTGTCGCCTAGGCGGCTGCTGGCGCGGTCCCCCGCTCGGCGAGGCTTAGGCGGTCCACGTACTTGGCCATGAGGGGCCCGACTATGGCGGTGAGCAGCACGAACGCGGCCGCCAAGCCCTGGAGGTCGGTGGCGAAGGCCCCGGCGGCGCCGAGGCTGGCGATGACGATGGAGAACTCCCCGCGGGCCACAAGAGTGGTGCCTGCCCGCAGCCGGGCCCGGGTGCCGACGTGGCTGGCAAGCAACCAGCCGGTGGCCACCTTGGTCACGATGGCCACGACCGCCAGCACCCCGGCGGGCAGGAGAGCCCCGAACACCGCTCCGGGCTGGAGCTGGAACGAAAAGAAGAAGAAGAAGGTGGCCGCGAACAGATCCCGCAGCGGATGCACGAGCGGGCTGGCCCGCAGTTGGACCGGTCCGGACAACGCCAGGCCGACCAGGAAGGCGCCGATGGCCGAGGACACCTCTACCTGCTGGGCGATGCCGCCTACGAGCAGGGTCATGCCGAAGATCGAGAGCAGCAGCGCCTCGTCCGAAGCCGGCGCCAGCAGCCTCGACAGCACGTGGCCCCACCGCAGCGCCATCGCCAGGATGAAGGCGACTACGGCCAGGGCGACGCCGATGTTGACAAGGGTTGCGATCACGGCCGTCCCGGCGATCACGGCGCCGAGCACCGGGAGATACAGAGCCATCGCCAGGTCCTCGAGTACCAGCAGGTTCAGGACCACCGGGGTCTCCCGGTTACCGAATCGGTCCAGGTCGTGAAGGACCTTGGAGACCACTCCCGAAGAACTGATCCAGGTCACTCCACCCAGCAGGGCCGCCGTGGTGATGTCCCAGCCGAGGAGGAGCCCGGCGACGAAGCCGGGGGTGAAGTTGAGCACGGCGTCGATCGACCCGCTGGCGGCACCGGTGCGCAGGCCGGCCCGCAGCTCGTCGGCGCTGTACTCCAGCCCCAGGGTCAGCAGCAGCAGGAGGACACCGATCTCGGCCGTGAGCGAGATGAACTCCTCGCTGAGGTCGAGCGGAGCCAGGCCCCCCTCGCCGACTGCCAGGCCCGCCAGTAGGTAGAAGGGGATGGCCGTTATGCCGAGGCGTCCTGCGAACCGAGCCAGCACGGAAAGGCCCAGAACGACCACGCCGATCTCCACGAAGGCGATCGCCGCCGACGGGCTGGTCGCCGCGAGGAGGGGAACCGTCGTCACGCCGAGCTGAGGCGATGGAGTGCTGGCACTCTCAACTCAGGCGCTGAGCAGGTCGCGAAACTCCTGGAGGCCGTCGGGAGTGCCTACCGCCACGGCGACATCGCCCGGCACGAGCTCGTGCTCAGGCCCCGGCGCCGCGATCGTCTCCTTGTCGCGTACCAGCGCCACGATGCTGGCGCCGGTGTGCGCCCGCAGGTTCGAGCTGCCGATGGTCTCGCCCGCCATGCGGCTGCCCTGGGCCACCGTGACCCAATCGATGGCGAGGCCCTCGACCTGCTGCTCCACGGCCGACAGCGCCTGGCTCACCTGGGATGCCCCGAGCATCTCGGCCAAGGTGCGGGTGTCGTCGCTGCTCAGATGCAGAACGGTGGTGCACCGGTCGGGGTCGCTCGCGTCGTAGACGAGCACCTCCCTGCGTCCGCCCCGGTGGGCGAGTATCGCAACCCGCTCGCCGGCACTCGTCTCGAACTCATGGCGGACGCCAACCCCCGGAAGTTGCGTCTCAGTGACATCAGGCATAAATGAGAGTCTGCCCTGTTGCTGGCTCTTCGCCTGACGGCTCATCGCTGTGCGGTGGGGTCCCCATCCCCACCGCGCGGCTGCTGGCGCCACGGCTAGAACCTTCAGGCCTGACTCACCGGCGCGCGCGGTGGGTGGCTGAGTCTCGATCGGGGTTGTTAATCTGGCGCATCCCCAAACGGAACCTCTCTCTCCTCGCGCGCGCCAGCGCCCTCGTCGCGGTGTCGACGTTGCTCGGCGCGGGCAGCCATCACCCCGGTGTGGCCGGTCGGGCCGCGGGATCGCCCGACGCCTCCGCGCAGACGTCGACCGATCCGGTAGCGCTAGCTATCGAGGAACTCCGCCGGCGTCCACCGCGGGCTTCCCGTTCATCCGAGGAAGCGACCGGGGCCCCCTCACTCCGGCCCTCGGCGCGGCCCAGTGCTGCCTTCCGCGACCCCAAGCCGGCCCGCTCGGCCAAAGTCCGTCCGGTGCCGGGTGCCGTCACCGGGCTCTTCGGCGAGATCCGGGGCGGCGGCCGACCCCACGGCGGAGTCGATCTCGACGGCGAGATCGGCGATCCGGTCGTAAGCGCGGGGGCCGGACTCGTCGTTCACGCCGGGCCGCCGCCGCCTGGGATGAGCGGCTACGGAAACACCGTCGTGGTCAACCATCCCGACGGCACCTATGCCATGTATGCCCATCTGTCAGCCGTGCAGATCGCGCCGGGCACGGTGGTCGAGGCAGGCGCGCACCTGGGCGCCGTGGGAGTGAGCGGGTCGGTCACCGGCTCACACCTCCACTGGGAGATGCGCATCGGGGAGGTCACGATCGACCCCCTCCTCTGGCTGGCATCCGGTTAGGACCCCTAACCACTAGGGGGTATAATGACCCTCGGAGATGCGGACCACCTTCAGATCACTGTCGATCCGCAACTTCCGTCTTTATTTCCTCGGACAGGCCGTGTCGGCTCCCGGCACGTGGATGCAGCTGGTCGCCGAAGGTTGGCTGATTCTCCAACTCACCGGTAGCGGAGTCGCGCTCGGACTAGTCAGTTCACTGCAGTTCGGCCCCATGCTGCTCGGCGGCGCCTGGGGCGGAGTGCTGGCGGACCGCCTCGACAAACGTCGCGTGCTCATCGTCACGCAGGTGATCAAAGCCACGCTCGCGCTGCTGTTGGGCGCGCTCGTCATAACCGGCGCGGTCTCGATGTGGATGGTCTATGCCATCGCCTTGGCCGAGGGACTGGTCAACGTGGTCGACAACACGTCACGCCGCTCGTTCGTCATCGAACTCGCCGGGCGCGAGCAGGTGGCCAACGCGGTCAGCCTGACCGGGGCGCTGTGGACCACGGCGCGCATCACCGGGCCTGCCGTCGGCGGGTTGATCATTGCTGGAGCCGGAGTCGGTGTGTGCTTCCTCGTGAACGGTGCGTCGTACGTCGGTGTACTGATCGCCTTGGCGCTGATCCGCACTTCCGAACTGCATCGGTCCGAGCGGGTGTTGCGCGCTCCGGGACAGGTGCGCGAGGGCGTGGCATACGTATGGCGGGAACCGTTGCTGCGTCTTCCGCTCATCCTCATGGCCGTAGCCGGCCTGCTCGCCTACAACTTCCGCGTCGTACTGCCGCTACTGGCCACCGACACGTTCAACCAAGGCGCCGGCGTATTCGGCCTGCTCTATTCGGCCATGAGCGTGGGCTCCCTCGCCGGAGCGCTGTACACGGCCAGTCGGCACAAGGTCCACGAACTGTTCACGGCCTCGGCCGCTTTGGTCATGGGAGCGATGATCGTGGTCACCGCAGTGGCTCCCACCCTGGCTCTGGTGATGGTCGGCCTGGCGCTGGTCGGGGCCACGTCGGCTTCCTTCTCGGCCACCACGCAGGCGACCCTGCAAGTGCGATCCGACCCGCGCTTCCAGGGCCGGGTTATGGCTCTGTACTCGGTGGTGTTCCTCGGAACTACTCCGCTGGGGAGCCCGCTCGTGGGGTGGCTGGCGGAGAACCTCGGGGTGCGAACTGCATTCGCCCTGTGCGGAGGGCTCACGGCCGTCGCCGCCGTCGTTGCGCTGATCGCGCTGTCGCGGCGCACCCTGCCGCCGCCTGCCGACGACCGGGACTTGGTCGTCGAACAGGCGGTAGCTGTCTAGTCCCGAGCTTCGTCGCTCGGAGAGCTAGGACTTAGTTGTTGGGCTTGGCTGCGCTGATCGGCTAGCGCGTCGCCGGAGTCGCGCGTTACGGCGAGGTCGCCGAGCGACACGACACCTACGGGTGTGCCGCCATCAAGAACCACCAGGCGACGTACGTCGTGCTTGCGCATCAGCTTCTCGGCGTCACCGAGCGTGTCGTCGGGTGACAGGCTGACCAGGTCCTTGCTGCAGATGTCAGCCAGCCGGGTGTCGTTGGGATCCAGGTCCTTCGCCAGCGCACGAACCACTATGTCGCGATCCGTGACGATCCCACACGCCTTCTCGCCATCGACCACGATGACGTCGCCGATGTCGCTGCTCTCCATCTCACGTGCGGCCTCGACGATGGTTGCCTTCGTCGGAAGCGTTACGGGGTTGGGAGTCATCACTTCGCTGAGCTTGGACGTCTTCGTGTTCGCCATGTGATCTCCTTGTCTCGTCGTCTTAGGGTACGTATCTACCCAAGTCCCCCTCCCCTCTAAATGTCGCAAGTGGGCGTACTTTTCCCTGCTGGGCCGGGCTAAGTACGCCCACTCGGCGAGGGGGCGGCCCGCGATCTAGCGTCGAGGCGTGGACGTTCTCGATCTGGGCGAACTCGAGGCCACTGCCCGCCAGCGCCTCGACCAGGGGGTTTACGACTACGTGGCCGGAGGGGCCGACGACGAGGTCACGCTGGCGGCCAACACCGCCGCCTGGGACTCGATATTTCTGCGGCCGCGAGTTCTGCGCGACGTCACCAAAGTCGACGCCTCCACCACCATCCTCGGCACGGCGGTGTCGTGTCCCATCGGCGTCGCCCCGACCGCCTTCCAGCGGCTGATGCACCCCGACGGCGAATGCGCCATGGCGAGCGGCGCATCGGCCCGGGGTTGCCTCATGGTTCTGTCGACCCGGGCGACGTCGACCCCGGCCGACTGCTTCGAGGCGGCCCCAGAAGGGCTCCGCTGGTACCAGGTGTACGTCTTGAACGACCGCTCCAGGAATGAGCGCATGATCAAGGACGCGGTCCAGGCCGGCATCTCCGCGCTGGTCCTCACCGCCGACACCCCGGTGTTGGGGCGGAGGCGCCGCGACGTGGTGAACCAGTTCGTACTGCCTCCGAACCTCGGTGGCCCGTCGCTCGAGCTCGAGCCCGGTGAAGAGGGCAACCTCGTCGACCAGGCCGCCGACGTCACCTTCGCCGACATCGGCTGGCTCCGGGACATCTCCGGCCTACCGGTAGTGGTGAAAGGAGTGGTACGCGGCGATGACGCCGCCGCCTGTGTGGACGCCGGTGCGGCCGCGGTGTGGGTCTCGAACCACGGCGGGCGACAGTTGGACGGATGCCTGCCGACCGCTGTCGCGCTGAGTGAGGTCGTCGAGGCCGTGGGCGAGCGGGCCGAGGTCTATGTCGACGGCGGCATCCGCCGAGGCACCGACGTGCTGAAGGCGCTGGCGGTGGGAGCCAAGGCCACCTTCGTGGGGCGGCCCGCCGTGTGGGGGCTCGCGACCGACGGCCCAACCGGCGTCGAGCTGGTCCTTAAGGGGCTCAAGGGTGAACTGAAGCTGGCCATGGCCCTCGCCGGTGCCCGGTCGGTCGACGAGGTCACGTCCGACCTGATCGCCCCGTAGGACGACGCCCGGTTCCACCCCGCGGAGGACGCAATATGGCGGGAAGCGTGCGTAATCTCGCCGGGTGAACTGCTCCGGGCGTCCCCCCAGCTTGGATGTGCTGGGCAGGCGAGCCGAGCGACTTGGCCGGCGAGCCGAGCGCTTCGCCGAACAGGCCGTGCAGCGCCGGCAAACCCGCGAGGACCGCTGGTCGTCGCCGTCGGCGGCCAGCCGCGAAGCTCGCAGGCAGGCAGCCGCCGCCGACAAGACAGTCAACAAGAGAGTCATCGGAGCCGTGTTGCTGGCCATAGGAGGCAACTGGCTGCTCGCTGAGCTCGGTTTGTTCTCCCTCGGCTGGCCCGGCTTGTTCGCCATCGCGCTCATGACGCTCGGCGTAGCGATGATCGGCACGGCCCAGGCAGGACGCACCAGACCGTTGATCGCCCTGGGCGTTGTGCTCACCTTGGGGCTCGCCATGTCGTCCGGAGTTGGCGACGCCTTTGCGAGCCAGGCTGTCGGCGACCGAGTTCTGACGCCAACGTCGGCCAGCGAGCTCCGCAGCGTCTACGAACACGATTTCGGCGACTTCACCCTCGATCTGACCAATTTGGATCTGGATTCGGGGTCACCCGATGTCGACGTGCAGGTCGGCATAGGCGACATCCATGTCATCGTGTCGGCCGACGTGGCCGTCGAGGTGACGGCCGAAGTCGGGCTCTTCGGCGACATAGAGATCTTCGATGCGGTGGAGGTAGACGGTTTCGGCCGAACCGGCGAGTACCAGGATCCCGGGTGGGAAGAGGCAGCGGCTCGGCTGAGCCTGGAACTCGATTCGGGCGCCTTCGGCGACATCACGGTGGAGCGCGCCTAAATGCCGGTACACGAGTACAACCCGCGCCGCTTCATCGCCGGCCTCGTCTTCCTCGCCATCGGGCTGTCGTTCTTCCTCGAGGCGCTGGGGATCTGGACCGTCAACCTGGTCATCATCTGGCCGCTGCTGTTCATTGGGCTGGGGGCGTCGGTGCTGCTGGGGCGCAGCCGACAGGCCAAGGTCGAAGAAGACCGCAGCGCCCAGTTGGCCGTGGCCGAAGAACGGGTGCGCATCGCCCGCGAGCTCCACGACGTGGTCGCCCACGGCGTGAGCCTTATGACGGTGCAGATCGCGGCCGCCCGCCGCGTCGCCAAGAAGAAGCCGGCCGACGCCGAGACCGCGCTGGCCACGGCCGAGGAGACCGGTCGCCAGAGCCTGGCGGAGCTACGGGGAATCGTGTCGGTCCTTCGTGGCGCCGACGCATCCATCGAGGCCGCGTCGACGCGCGAGGCACAGCACAGGGCGGCACCCCACGACCCGGCCCCGGCGCTGACTCCTATGCCGGATCTCGACGACATTCCTGTCCTCATCGAGTCGGTGCGTGAAGCCGGATTGGATGTGTCCTACAGCGTGCTCGGCGTGCGCCCCGAACTGCCGGCGACGACCGGACTGGTCGTCTACCGGGTCGTGCAGGAGGCGCTAACCAATGTGATCCGACACGCCGATGCCAAGCGGGTTGAGGTGTCGCTGATGTACCTGCCCGACTCGATCGACATTCGCATCGAAGACGACGGCCGAGGCGCGAAGGACGCTACGGCTCGCACCGACGGCCACGGCATCCTCGGGATGCGCGAACGGCTCGCCACCGTGGGCGGCGCCGTCACAGCCGGCCCAGGCCCCGAAGGCCGCGGCTGGCAGGTCCACGCCGAAATCCCGCTGCTAACCGCAGCGCTGATCTCCTGATCACGGCGATCACCCGATGATCCAAGTTCTGATAGCGGACGATCAGGCACTCATTCGATCCGGGTTCAAGATGATCCTGGAGTCGGAGGACGACATCGAGGTGGTGGCCGAGGCCGCCGATGGGGCCGAGGCCGAGCGGCTCGCCGCCGAGCACCGGCCCGATGTGGTGTTGATGGACGTGCGCATGCCGAACATGGACGGCGTGGAAGCGACTCGCCGGGTCGTAAGTGGTGGCTACTCCCGCGTGCTCATTCTCACCACGTTCGACCTCGACGAATACCTCTTCGACGGCATCCGAGCCGGCGCCAGCGGCTTCCTGCTCAAAGACGTCCCGCCCGACGACCTCGTCGAAGCCGTCCGCGCCGTGGCCCGGGGTGACGGGCTGGTCGAACCTCGCATGACACGGCGGTTGCTGACCGAGTTCGCGGCCCATCCCGAACGACCCGGAGGCAAGGAGGCCGAGCGAGTAGCCGAGTTGCTGACCGACCGGGAACTGGAGGTCTTCACCGAGGTGGCCAAGGGGTGCACGAACGCGGAGATCGCCGAGGCGCTGTTCATCTCCGAGACCACGGTCAAGACCCACGTCGCCCACATCCTCATGAAGCTCGACCTCCGCGACCGCATCCAGGCCGTGGTGCTCGCCTACGAGTCGGGGATGTTGCCGGCATGATCACCGTTGCGGCCACCGTCTTTTTCGTGTGGCTGGCCCTGGCGCGTGACAAGGGGTGGGCCTGGATCCCGGCCGCCATCTTCGGGTTCCAGGTCGCACAGAATGTCTTCGAGGGCGGCGGTTCGCTGTTCTTCCCGGTTCTCGTCATTGCCGCCGGGATACTTCTCCTATCGCGGGGCCACCTCAGCCGCCAGGCGATCATCGGCATCCTGGTCATCCTGGCGATAGTGGGCATCGCGGCCGACGACCACTCCCACGATGACGAATCCGAGAAAACCGCGCCCGCCAAAAAGACGATCCCCACCGAGGTCGCCACTGAACGGTCGGAGCTGCCGGAGCTGAAGGGGCGCCGGCTGGTGGTGGCTTCAAACCGCGCCGACGTCTCCGTGTCTCGATCCGCCAGTCGGCGAGCCACCGTCGACCGCGACGCGGAATTCAAGATCACTGAAGGGGAGGAACTCGTCTTGGTCGAGCTGAGTGACCTCGGTGCTGCACTCGACTTGCGCGTGCCTTCCGAAAGTCGCCTCACGGTGGACACCAACTCCGGCGACGTCAATGCGACCGTGAACGGCTTCGGGTTGGAGGTCGATACCAACTCCGGCGACGTTGACATCGATCTAGAGGGCGAGCACCCCGTGACGGCAGAGACGCTGGCCGGACAGATCAGCGCTGAAGGCGTGGATGATGAAGATCAGTCGCCCGCCAAGCTGGTTACTTCGGGTCCCGGCCTGCCGGTCACCATCGAGACATTCGCCGGAGACATAAGCATCGAACAAGACTGACGACCCGGAGCGGGACGTAGCCTCATCGGCGATGCCGACGACTGCGCCTTATGGAACCTGGGAGTCTCCGATAACCCCCGAAGACCTCGTGGCGGGCTCGATCAACCTGAGCGACGTCTGGGTCGACGACGACCGACAGGTGTGCTGGCTGGAAGGCCGGCCCACCGAAGGCGGCCGCCAGGTCGTAGTGCGCGAAGGCATCGATCTGATGCCGCCCGGGTTCAATGCTCGGACCTCGGTACACGAATATGGCGGCGGGGCCTGGCGCATTCGCGGCCACAACCTGTTCTTCTCCAACTTCGAAGATCAGGTCGTCTACCGGGTCGAGTTCGGCGGCCAGACACCCGGACCGCCCACGCCCATCACCCCCGATCCTGCCCACCCGCGCGGAGACCGCTACGCGGATTTCGAGCCGACCAAGAACGGGCGGTTCCTCATCTGCGTGCGGGAGCGTCACTCTGGCGAGCCGGGCGAAGGTCCTGACGGCATGGTCGAGGCGGTCAACGAACTGGTCGCTATCCCGGTGCTGCCAGCCGGCGAAGCGGGGACGTTGACCGACCCGCAGGTGCTTGCCGGCGGCCACGACTTCTACGCCGCGCCTCGTCTCTCGCCCGACGGGCGCCGCCTGTGCTGGATGACCTGGGACCACCCGAACATGCCGTGGGATGGCGCCGAGCTGTGGGTTGCCGATCTCGCCCTGGCGGGCGCGGCGGGCCTGAGCTTGCGCAACGAACTACTTGTCGCTGGCGGACTCTCCGAAGCGCCCACCCAGGCCCGGTGGCTTCCGGACGGTTCGCTCGTGTTCGCCTCCGACCGCACCAACTGGTGGAACCTCTACCGCTGGAACGGCCTGGGCACCGGCGGTACCGCCCTGTGCGAGAAGGAGGCGGAGTTCGCCGGGCCGCAGTGGACTTTCGGGGCATCGTCGTATTGCGTGCTCCCCGACGGCCGGATGGCCGTCACCTGGGGCGAGGAAGGATCGACCCGCCTCGGGTTGCTCGACCCCGAGCACCCCGGCGAGCTACGCCAGGTGCACAACCCCTTCACCGCGCTGGGGTCGCTGCGAGCCGTGGATGAAACCCACGTCGCGTTGGTAGCGGCCTCGCCGACCGAGTTCAATTGCGTGGCGGTCGTCAACCTGCACGACGGCAGCGTCGAGGTGAAGCGTCGGTCGCGTGAAGCGGCTCTCGACGGAGCGGCGATTTCGATTGCCGAACCCATCGAGTTCCCGACCCTCGACGGGTCGAATACGGCGCACGCTCTTTACTACGCGCCGGTGAATCCGCGCTTTGCCGGTCCGGATGACGAGCGGCCCCCGCTCATCGTGAAAGTGCACGGCGGGCCCACCGGCGGCGTCAACTCCACGCTCGAGCTCGCGATCCAGTTCTGGACGACCCGGGGATTCGCCGTCGTCGATGTCAACTACGGCGGCTCGGCCGGCTACGGCCGGCGGTACCGGGAGCGACTCAATGGCAAGTGGGGCGTCGTCGACGTGGAAGACAGTTACGCGGCGGCGAAGTACCTGTGGGAGCGGGGCGACGCCGACCTCGAGCGCGTCGAGGCGCTCGTCCCTCCCTTCGACCGGGAGCTGCTGGGCACCCTGCTGCCCCGGATGCCTGCCCTGCGCCTCATCCAGGTGCTCTCGGCCGGCGTCGACTGGATCGACGGGCTGGTCCCGCCCCGGGTGACGCTGTGCAATGCGCGCGGCTCGCGTGATGTGGCCGTGGCGGAGTGGGTCGTCGCCGCGATCCTCCACGACGCCCAGGACCTCGGCCGCGCCGACGCCC